>MEQN01000142.1:4095-8310 GCA_001770235.1 Betaproteobacteria bacterium RBG_16_58_11 | reverse complement strand
CGCCAGTTCAGTCATCCATGCCCGCCAAAAACAATTGCATGGGATCGCTGCCGGTGCCGAGCGTGAAGTAGGCGATATCGAGCTGGCGCAGCCGGTTCTCGATCTCTTTATGGCGCGCGCCGGCCGCTTGGGCAAAACGCTCGCGCACTTCACGCTTGCCGGTATCGACCCAGCGCAGGCGCTGCGTCGCGAGATCGTAAAAGCTGGCGCGGCCAAGCGCGGGCAAGGCGTGCTCGACCGGGTCGGTGATGTGCACGCAGGCGACATCGTGGCGCAGCGCGAGATGCGCGAGCAGCGGCGTATCGTCCGCGGCCAGCCAGCGGAAGTCGCTGCATAACAACAGGCGCGAGCCATTGGGCAGCGTGGCCGCGATGCGGCGCAGGGCGTCGGTCCAGGTTTGGTGCTCCTGGGCTTGATCCGTCAAACATGGCGGGCAGGGTGCGGCGGCGGCTTGCGCAAGCTGCAAGATGCCGGCTTGCTTGGTCAGGCAAGGCAGCGTCACCGCTGTTTTATCCAGTATCGTTCCGCCCACGCAAGCGAAGGCGCTGCTCTCCAACACGGCGGCCAAGATCGCCACGCGCGCCGCTTGCGCCGCTTTCAATTGGCGCGTGGTGCCAAAGCGCATACCCGCACCGCGATCCACCACGATATGCAGCGCCGGGTGGTGCTCTTCGCGGAACACCTTGAGATAGGGCTCGCCGGTGCGCGCGGTGGTGCGCCAGTCCATGTTGCGAATATCATCGCCCGCTTGATACGCGCGCACCTCCTCGAAATCCAGGCCCTGCCCGAAATGCGCCGAGCGTGCATCGCCGGGGTGGCGCAAAAATACTTCGCGGCCATGGGCGCGCGTGTGGCGCAGCGCATCGGCTTGCTCGATCAGCGCGACGATTTCCTCTGGCGTGAGCAAGGGGGAATCGATTGCGGGGAGGGGAGTTAGCAGTGGCATGGGCGAGGTTTTTGAGAAAAGCTTTTTAGCCACGAATTAACACGAATTTAAAATCAACAGGGCATCGCTTCATGATCGCCAAAATAATTCGTGAAAATTCGTGTTAATTCGTGGCTAAATGTTTTTTAAATCCTGATCAAGGCGCCGGCACAGCTTCCAGCAGTTTGCCGATCACGCTATCCAGCGTCACTTTCTCCACCCGCGCGCTCACGGTCGGAATCAAGCGATGGCGCAAGCAATCGGGGGCGATGTCGAGGATGTCGCCGGGCGATACATAATCGCGGCCGCGCAGGTAAGCCAAGGCTTGCGCGGCGTGGGCGATGGCGAGCGTGGCGCGGGGTGAAGCGCCGACTTGAACAAAGCGCGCCACCTCGGGCGCGATCTTCTCCAGATTGCGCGTGGCAGAAACGAGCGACACGATGTATTGCTCCAGCTCCGGGGCGAGATGCAAGTGATTCACCTCGCCGCGCGCCTTCAACACCAGCGCGGCATCGATCGCCGGTGCGGGTGGGGTGGCAAGCTCTTGTTTGAGCCGCGCGCGTTCGCGCCGCAGCACTTCCAGTTCTTCTGTCTCGCTCGGGTAATCCAGCGTGACGTGCAACAGGAAGCGATCCAACTGCGCTTCCGGCAGCGGATAGGTGCCGGCTTGCTCCAAAGGATTCTGCGTCGCCATCACCATGAACAGCGGCGGCAGCGCGCGCGTCACGCCGCCGACCGTGATTTGCCGCTCCTGCATTGCTTCCAACAGCGCCGATTGCACCTTGGCTGGCGCGCGATTGATTTCATCCGCCAAGACAATTTCATGAAACAGCGGGCCTTGCGCGAAATCGAAACTGCCTTCGTTCGGGTTGTAGATATCGGTGCCGGTGAGATCGCCCGGCAATAGATCGGGCGTGAATTGAATGCGCTGAAAGCTGGCATGCACCGCATCCGCCAAGGATTTGACCGCGGTGGTTTTGGCCAGGCCAGGCAAGCCTTCCACCAGCACATGCCCGCCTGCGATGAGGGTGACGACTAAGCGGTCGAGCAGTTTGGTCTGGCCGACGATGGAATTATCCAGGGACTGGCGTAGCGCGAGAATGGCGTTCTGTGCAGACATGAGGCGGGTTCCAGGTGAAGGTTGTTTAAAGATGATTCTACCGTGTATCCGGGCTAGGCTGGCTCGCCTAGCGCAAGCAGAAAACCGCCCAGCAGCACATGATTGGGCATGGCGGTCTCGATCCGTTTGGCGATGCCGCCGCCATCGGGCAGAAAAATCGCGCTGCGGATCGTCACGCGCGGCATGCCGCACTGTCCAAACAGATGGCGCGCCTCCTGCGGCGTGTGCCAGTGCGCGCCGCGATATGCACCCTGACCATATTTTTGCCGGTATAACAGGCTGTGGCGGTTGAGCAGGCCCAGCGCGACACGGCGGCGCGTGACGCGCACCAATTCGGTGAGCGCGCGCACCGGATCGGTGATGAAACAAAACGAGGTAATGGCGACACCGTAATCGAAGCGCCGGTCGGGGAAGGGCAGAGTGCAGGCATCGCCGGCCAGATAGCGCTCGCCCGCCACCGTTCTTGATTTCGCGTAGCGGATCGCGGCGGCATCCGCATCGATCCCGGTTGCCCGCAGGCCCGCGCGGGCGAGATGCCGGGTGAAATAGCCGGTGCCGCAGCCCACGTCGAGCACGCTCGCGCCCGGCTCGGGCCGCAAGTTCGCATGGAGCAGATCAAATTCGGTTTCGCCGATCCAGGCGCCGCGCGGCGTGGCGTACCACGCGTCATAGTTGCTCGGTTCGTATTGATTGGGCACATTCGTTCCAATAGGATGAAACTCGCGAAGCGAGTCCGAGTCCCTCTCTCCCGCTTGCGGGAGAGAGTTAGGAGAGAGGGGAATGGTCATGGAGAGTTTCGTTTTCTGGGGCGGACATTTGCCATGACCATTAGGGTAAGGTGATTGCACTGGTCGCCCCGGACCATCGTCCAAGCAACCGGCCGCTCCGGTAGACGCGCAACTCGTCAGGTGCGAATGCTTCCCAGGATTCGTCGCCGGTTAGCGGCACGGACGCGATTAAAACCGATTGGACGCCGTCCTCGATGCGCTGTTGGCTGTGCAGCCGGTCATGGCCGTAGGCAATCAAGTGTTCACCCTCCGACATCAGAAAATTGAACTGGCCGTATTCGGCAATGGCGGCGCTGCGCATCGCCAATGTTTCAAACCAGGCATCCATCGTTGCGGGAGGCGCGCCGGGGAACGTGCCGGCGATTTCTTCGAGCAAGTAGATGAAGGCGTGCTCGGAATCGGTCTCGCCCCCGGGAGAGGAATGGCGCGGGTGGCAGCAGCCCTGCGGCGCAACGACCTCCGGCACCTGGCCGTTATGCGCGAATACCCAGTGCCGGTCGCAGCACGTGCGCATGAAGGGATGCGTGTTTTCCAGCGTGTGCGCGGTCGGCGGATTGGCTTTGCGCACGTGGGCGATGATGAGCCGGGAATGGATCTGTTGCGCCAGTTTCGCAAATGACGCGCTGCGTGCCGCCGCTTCGGGCGCCTTATGGATGGCGAATGCATCACCTTCGAGATAGGCCAAGCCCCAGCCGTCGGGGTTGTCCGCGGTTTCCCCGCCCCGCATCCTGAACAGCGACAGGGGGGTACGCGCGGAAATTGGCCGGTCACTGCTCATGCCGAATAGTTCGCACATACCGCTAACGCCTCCTCGCCGATCCACGCGTCGCGTGGCGCGCGATACCCATCGTCGTAGGCTTCGGACGCCATGGTGCGGCAATGCTTGCTTGAACAGGCATACAGGGTTTTATCCGCTAGAAAGTGAGGTTCATGTCCGCCGGGATGACCACGTCGCGGTAGTAGGTCGCGGGGTCGGCGACCTTCACGCCGTCCACCAGGTCGCGCTCGCTCATCCCGAACAGCGACAGGTTCAGCGGGCAGGCCAGCACCACACCGCCCTCGGCAATGAACATGAAGAACAGATCCTCAACCAAGGGCAGATCCAGTTCATCCATTCTTTTCATCACGGCTTCACCTGCCTCCGGCTGGTCCGGCAGGCAAGTGAGTTGCCGCATTCGTTCCTTATGGACGGCATTGATGCCGCGCGACGCAAAATACACGGTGACCTTCGCGCCTTGGCGCAGCAGGCTCAGCGCCGTCATCAGGGCATTGAATACTTGGCACAGCTCGTCATGAAAGCACATGATCGAGACATTCTTCGCTGTTTCCGCCATGGCAATTGCCTCCAAAAAAAGTCACGACCTCATCGGCTCGATGCCGGG
>MEQN01000142.1:3390-4067 GCA_001770235.1 Betaproteobacteria bacterium RBG_16_58_11 | reverse complement strand
CTATTGAGCTTTTCATAATTCATTACACGTTTTAAATCCCCCCTACCCCCCTTTTTCAAAGGGGGGTGTCGCCAGGGCTCTGCTGAGGCAGCCCCCTCCCTTTGAAAAAGGGAGGCTGGGAGGGATTTGCATGACCAAGTTGGCGTGTCATCAATTATGAAAAGATCACTAGTATTGCAAATCGTAAATTACGAAACATTTTGTTTGGAGTCAGCGGGCTCATGTAGGTTGGGTTAGCGGCTTTATCGCGTAACCCAACAAAACCTAATCATCCTTCTAAACGCCGGCGTTGATGTGTTTTGCCTACCCGTCGGGGTTGCCTGGAGGCGCCTGCTTTTGTGAAGATTGGGTTTGTTGGGTTACGGCGCAAAGAACCGCGCCTAACCCAACCTACATCGGCGGAGTATGTTTCGTAATTTATACGTACAGGTACTAGAACCATTTGTACAGCCAATATTTTTCGTAGGCCACCTTGCCCCAATGCAGCAGGCGTCCGGCTTGTTTGAGCTTCATCCACGGCGCGGGCTCGGCGTAGAAGTTGCCGCTGCCGAAACCGGCCCGGCCGTCGCCGGCTTCGATGAAGCACGCGCCATCGCCCTGGAACTGCGTCATCGTGCCGTCGCCGGTGATTTCGGCGGCGAGGTTGTGCGCGACCACTTCGGCTTGCCCGTGCGCCA
>MEQN01000142.1:0-3380 GCA_001770235.1 Betaproteobacteria bacterium RBG_16_58_11 | reverse complement strand
AGCGGCTTGCCGATGGCGAGCGGGATGCCGGTCACGTCGCCGATGGCGTACACGCCGGAGAAAGGTGTGGCGAGCGTGGCGCGATCCACTTTGACCCAGCCGCTGTCGCCGCACAGCCCCGCGGCGCGCACCGCCTCCGGCGCGCGGTGCGGCGGCACATAGACCAGTAGATCAAAATCGGCGCTCGCGCCACTTTCGAAATGGATGCGGCGCGCTTCAGGGTCAACCGACGCGACTTTTTCCTGCGGGTGGTAGCCGATGCCTTTTTGCTCGACCATGGCGCGCACTTGCGCCGAGGCTTCCGGCCCCGCCACCGGCATCGGCCCCGGCTCGGGCGAGTAGAGATCGATCTGCACCTGGCCGCGCAAGCCGCGTTGGCGATAGTCCCATTCCAGCAACATGGCCGCTTCGTAGGGCGCGGCCGGGCACTTGAACGGCATCGCGCTCACCAGCACCGCGAGGCGGCCCTGTGTCAGCGCCAGCCGCGCGCCGCGAATCGCTTCCGCGCCCGCCAGGCTGTAAAGATTATGTCCGGCCTGGGCCAAGCCCGGCACCGTCTCCGGCGCCAGCTCCGCGCCCAAGGCGATGATCAGGTAATCCGCGGACAATTCTTTTCCGTCCACGGTCACCGCGCGCCGTGCCGGGTCGATGCGCTCCACGCGGCCTTGCACCAACTCGATGCCGCGGTGCGCGAGCGCGGTGTAGGGCCGGGAAATCTGCCCCGGCGCGCGCAGCCCGAGCATCAGCCACAGCAAGGAAGGTTGAAATAAATGCGTGGAGGCTTGCTCCACCAGTACGATGCGGTGCTCGCGCGATAGGGCGCGGCGCAATTTGGTGGCGGCGACGATGCCGCCGATGCCTCCGCCCAAGATGATGATGGTTTTTCCGGTAGCCATATTTCCTCCTGTTGTGACCAGTATGCGCGCCGAAGCGGCGATTTTAGAAGGTTAGCACCCGGTCGGATTCGCGGGTGAGACGATATAAATCCTGCATGGTGGAAAAGGCGCAGACATTGCCTGCCTCGGTGTTGCGCAGCTTCAAGCAGGTGCCGCAGGCGTCGATTTTACCGCCGCGATCGACCAGTTCCTGCATCGCTTGCGTCACGGTGAAATGTTGCGTGTCCAGGGATTCGGCTTCGACGCCTCGGCCTAGCAGGAAAACATTGACCGTATCGCCCTGCCCGAGCGCGAAGTTGCCCAGACGGAGGGCGTTCCACACGGTTTCCGGGTCGTTCGAACTGATTATGATGCCTAGTTTCATATCAACCTCCATGAGTGGGTGTTTTGCCAAGTTCCGGACAGGATTATGAACGTCATGCGGCCGTCTTCATGCTATCGCCCCGCCGATCACGCTTTTGTGCAGGATGTAGCTCGCCACCACCAGGAGGAATGCCGCAAAGGCTTTCTTAAGCAATTCCGGAGAAAGGTGATGGGCGATGCGCGTGCCCAGGAAGCTGCCCACGACGGTGATGGCGGTGAAGTTCATCATGAGTGCGTAGTCTATGGGCACACCGCCCAGGTAGCCGGCGAAGCCGGCATAAGACTTGGCGGCGACGATGGCGAGCGAGGTGCCCACCGCCTGTTTCATGGGGATGCCCGAAAGCAGCACCAGGGCCGGCACGATGAGGAAACCGCCGCCCACGCCCACCACGCCGGTAAGCACCCCCACGCCGATGCCGTGCAGGGCGATGTGGCCCATGCAGGGGGAGAAGTACTCCTGGCAGCGGAGGACGGCCGCGCCGTCCCCGCTCACCAGCATCCCGCCGGAGGCGCTTGGCTGCAGCACCGGCTTCTTGAGCATGCGCCAAGCCGCCGCATACATGACCAGAGCGAAAAGAGCCAACTGCACCACAACCGGAATCGCCAGCCCCAGCTTGGCGCCGGCGAAGGTGCCGCCCACGCCGAACAAACCGAACACCAGCGCCACGCGGACGTCCACGTTGCCGCGCTTCCAGTGGTCGATGGCCGACAGGGTGGCGGTGACCGCCACGACGCCCAGGCTCATGGCGATGGCCGATTTCGGTTCCACATGCAGCAGATATATCAGCGCCGGCAGGGCGATGATGGAGCCGCCGCTACCGAAGATGCCAAGCACCAGGCCGGTGGCCGCGCCGGCGACCAGGGCTAAACTGTCCAAGGGTTTTTCCTTTCTTTAAACATGCAAACGAATCTCTCGGCACGGGAAAGGGAAGATTCTTTTGCTGCAAGTGGCTTGAAAAACATAGCTACCTCCGCAGCGCTTCTTTTTGGAAATGAAAGTTTAATTCAAGTAATCAAATGAACGCTTGAATAATGAGCCGGATTTTTTCCCTTGTCAAGAAAGTAATGGGAAAAAATGTAGGGTGGGTTAGGCGCGTTTTTTGCGCCGTAACCCGCCAGCCTTGCCATTAGGCAATCAATAGAAAACAGATTGTGTGCTGCGCACGCTTGGTGGGTTACGCAAAAAACGCTAACCCACCCTACATTTGGCCGGCCTGTTCAGTAACAGGCCCTTAAGCCCCTTTTTTAACCGGCAAACGCGACGCCTGCCATTCCGGATAGCCTTCTTCCAGGCGGCGCGCGCGATAGCCTTTTTTGCGCAGTTGCTCGACCGCTTCCACGGCGAGCAGGCAGTAAGGCCCGCGGCAATAGGCGACGATTTCCTGTTTCTTGGGCAGCTTGGACAACAGGCGCGACAGCTTATCCACGGGCACGTTCAGGGCGCCTTCGATGTGGCCGGCTTGAAACTCCTCCGCCGGGCGCACGTCGAGGATGATCGCTTCCCCTGCGCGCACCAGCTTCAGCAGTTCTGCGCGCTTTACCGGCGTCATCTCGTCGCGGCTGTCGAAATTGTCGCGCACGATGCGCTCGACTTCGGCGGAATGGCGCTCGGCCACATGGCGGATGCCCTCGAGCACCGCCGGAATCTGGTCGTCGCTCAAGCGGTAGATGACATGCAAGCCTTCCTTGCGCGAGACCACCAGCCCCGCGTCGCGCAGCGTTTGCAAATGGTGCGAGGTGTTCGCGGTTGACATGCCGGCGGCCTGCGCCAGCGCTTCCACGCCGCGCTCGCCCTGGGCCAGCGTTTCCATCAATTCCAGCCGGCCGGCGCTGGCCATCGCCTTGGCGACCCGGGCGAAATGTTCATACAGGCGTTTTTTGGGGGAGGGGGGAGTAGGCATACCTCTATTCAAGCAAATGTTTAAATAGTTTGCAAATCCCTTTTTGTGCTTTACGGCACGGTGCGGATGGATTATTGTAGCAACTTCTACTTATTGTTATATACGTTACATAAATTATGCATTGGCTGTTACTAGTCATGAGTTTGCCCACGCGCAACGCCACCGCGCGCATGCGCATCTGGCGCGCGCTGAAGCAGGCGGGCTGCGCGGCGTTGCGCGA
>MEQN01000141.1:13299-14695 GCA_001770235.1 Betaproteobacteria bacterium RBG_16_58_11 | reverse complement strand
TCTCGGTGGCATGGTGACCTCCTTTGGTTAAGGATTTCACCAGTATGCCACAGGGCGCTACAATGCGAAATAAATAATGTTACATGGTACTAGTGCAGTGTTTCACTCTAAACGGCACTTTCAGCGAGCCCCTGAGCGGTCAGTCGCAAGGCGCGCTTGAAAATTACAAGGGCATCGGTTGCGCGTCAGCCAAGCGCAACCAGCCGCGCATGATGCGATACAGCACCCATATCCCGGTCACTACGCCGATGACCCAGGCGAAAGGGATGCCGATGAAAGTGAAAATCAGCAAGATCATCACGATCAACCACAGCAAAGCGAACCAGAAGGTGCGGATTTGCCAGCGGAAGTGGGATTGCAGATAGGTGCCGTAAGCCTCATCGCGTTTGAGGTAATTCAGAATCACCGCGATGATCGACGGCCAGCCGGTGAGAAACGCCGTCACGATAAAAGCCGAACTGATCAAGCCGGTCACCGCGCTGAACGCATGCAGCCCATAGATGACATGGGTGAGCGTGACCAGGCTATCTCGGGGCGCGGTGGGGTTGGCGGGCGTCATGGCGGGTGGCCTAGGTGTTTTCGGCGATGCACAGCCCAGTACGCCGATCGCGGTCGAGATAGGCGACCAGTTCGTTCAGCGCCAAGCGATAGACATCGCGCTTGAATTCGATCACCGAATCCAGCGGCACCCAGTATTCGCTCCAACGCCAGGCGTCGAATTCCGGATGCCCGCTTGCTCGCAAGCTCACATCACAGTCGCGGCCCACCAAGCGCAGCAAGAACCAGATTTGCTTCTGGCCTTTATAGCTGCTGCGCCACTCACGCTTGATCCAATGCGTCGGCACCTCGTAACGCAACCAGTTTTTGGTGCGGCCCAGGATATGCACATGATGGGACTGTAAGCCCACCTCTTCAAACAACTCCCGGTACATGGCCTGCTCGGGGGATTCCCCCTTATCAATGCCGCCCTGCGGGAATTGCCAGGAATGTTCGCGTATCCGTTTGCCCCAGAAAACCTCGTTTTTTGCGTTGCACAAGATGATGCCGACATTGGGACGATACCCATCGCGGTCGATCATTCTCGATCCTTCAATTTGTAAATTGTCACCATTGTTTCATATTTCAAACACCCAATACAAGGCGCGCGGAGCGGGCGTGGCTATCGGGTACAATAGGGTTCCCATTCAACCTGTTAGAGCATGTTCATGCCCGTTAATTTCATCCCTGCCGCGCGCGATAAATTACTGCCCATCAAAGGGATTTCATTGGGGGTCGCCGAAGCCAATATCAAGAAGCCGGGGCGCAAGGATTTGCTGGTGATTGCGCTCGACGCGGGGGCGGAAGTGACCGCCGTTTTCACCCAAAATCGCTTTTGCGCCGCGCCGGTTATCGTGGC
>MEQN01000141.1:10214-13275 GCA_001770235.1 Betaproteobacteria bacterium RBG_16_58_11 | reverse complement strand
CGATCCGCGCGCTGGTGATCAATACCGGCAATGCCAATGCCGGCACCGGCGAGGAGGGCCTGAGCCGCGCCGGGAAGGTGTGCCGCGAGTTATCGGCGCTGCTCGGGTGCAAGCCGGAGCAAGTGTTGCCGTTTTCTACAGGCGTGATCATGGAGCCGCTACCGGTCGAGAAAATTCTGGCTGGCCTGCCGGGTTGCGTGAATAAGCTGGGCCAAGCCGACTGGTTCGACGCGGCGCAAGCGATCATGACCACGGACATCGTGCCCAAGGCCTTCTCCCGGCAGGTGACGGTGAATGGGCAAACCGCCACCATCACCGGCATCGCCAAGGGCTCGGGCATGATCCATCCGAACATGGCGACCATGCTCGGCTATATCGCCACCGATGCCGCCGTGACCCAGGATGCGCTGCAAGCGATGCTGCATCACGCCGTGGCGCATTCTTTCAACTGCATCACCGTGGATGGCGACACCTCAACCAACGATGCCTGCGTATTGATCGCCACCGGAAAAGGCGGCGCTTGCGTTTCCAGCGCCAGCGGCGATGATTATTTGGCGCTGCGCGATGCGGTGACCGAAGTGGCGACCAGCTTGGCGCAAGCCATCGTGCGCGACGGCGAGGGCGCGACCAAATTCATGACGATTCAGGTGGAAGGCGGAAAATCCACAGCCGAGTGCCGCACCGTCGCGTATGCAATTGCGCATTCGCCGCTGGTCAAAACCGCATTTTTCGCCTCGGACCCGAATCTGGGCCGCATTCTGGCCGCGATCGGCTATGCGGGCATCCTTAACCTCGATGTGTCCAAGATTCAGTTGTATCTGGGTGATGTTTTGGTCGCGGAAAAGGGCGGCCGCGCCAGCGCCTATCACGAAGAAGACGGCCAGCGGGTGATGCGGCAAGCGGAAATTTTGGTGCGCGTGCTGTTGCATCGCGGCGAAGCAGCGGCGACCGTGTGGACCTGCGATTTTTCCTACGATTATGTGAAGATCAATGCGGAATACCGAAGCTGATTTGCTGGTGCGGGTTGCCGGGCTGATTGATCGCCTGGAAACGCTGTTGCCCGCGCCTGCCGCAGCGCCGGATTGGAAAGCCGCCATCGCCTATCGCTGGCGCAATCAAAACGGCCGCGGCTTTCTCAAGCCGGTGGCGCATCCGCACCGCATTCGCTTGGCCGATCTGCGCGGCGTGGATGAGCAAAAGCAAATCATCGAGCGCAACACGCGTCAATTCGTCGCGGGCCAACCCGCGAACAATGTGCTGCTGTCGGGTGCGCGCGGCACGGGCAAATCCTCACTAGTCAAAGCGGTGCTGAGTCAATTTGCAAGCAAAGGGCTGCGCCTGATCGAAGTGGAAAAACGCGATCTTGGCGATTTGCCCGATATCGTGGATCTGATTTATGGCCGGCCCGAGCGTTTTATCCTGTTTTGCGACGATCTTTCCTTCGGCGCGGATGAGCCGGGCTATCAGGCCTTGAAGGCGATTCTCGACGGCTCGATCGCTTCCACGTCCGATAATTTGCTGGTGTACGCCACCTCCAACCGCCGGCATCTGATGCCGGAATACATGGAAGAAAATCTCGGCGCGCGCCATGTGGGGCACGAGGTGCATCCGGATGAAGCGGTGGAAGAAAAGGTTTCGCTCTCCGAGCGCTTCGGCGTTTGGTTGTCGTTCTATCCTTTCGATCAAGACGCCTATCTCGCCATCGCCGACTACTGGGTGGCGCAGCTCGGCGGCTCGCTGCGCGAAGCGGAACAACGCCAACACGCCGCGTTGCAATGGGCGCTATTGCGCGGCTCGCGCAGTGGGCGCGTGGCTTGGCAATTCGCGCGCGATTGGGTGGGTAGCCACGCTATCCCGCAGCGCGGTAAACGCGCCTGATGTCGGTTAGCACCGAAACCAAAATCACCGATGTCGCAGTTGCCATCATCACGCGCCCCGACGGTTCGTTTTTGCTGGCGCGCCGCCCCGCAGGCAAGCCTTACGCCGGCTATTGGGAATTCCCAGGCGGTAAGGTCGAGCCGAATGAGCGCGTGGCCGATGCACTGGCGCGCGAGGCGAAGGAGGAGTTGGGAATAGATGTGATTAGCGCGTATCCCTGGGTAACGCAGGTATTCACCTATCCCCATGCGAAGGTCAAATTGCACTTTTACCGCGTCACGGCCTGGCAAGGCGAGCCGCATCCGCATGAAGGCCAGGAGTTTTCATGGGAGCGCGCGGAGTCGGTGAGGGTCGAACCGCTGCTGCCCGCCAACGGCCCCATTTTGCGCGGCCTGTCTTTGCCGCCGGTGATGGGCGTGAGCCAGGCAGCCGGGATGGGCGTCGAGCTTTTTCTGGCTAAGTTGGATGCGGCATTGCAGCGTGGTTTGCGCTTGATCCAATTGCGCGAGAAGCAAATGCCCGGCCATGAATTGCTTGCTTTGGCCCGGCGCGTCGCAGAAGTCGCCCACACGCACGGCGCGCGCGTCATGCTGAATGGTGATATTGAGTTAGCCAAGCAAAGCGGCGTTGATGGCGTGCATTTGAGCGCGCAGCGTCTTATGCGCACAGAGCGCCGCCCCGATGTCGCGTGGTGCGGCGCATCCTGCCACACGCGACAAGAGATGGATCACGCGGCCCAACTCCAACTCGACTATGTCGTGCTCGGCACGGTACTGCCGACCGCGTCGCATCCTGGCGAGCAAACCTTGGGTTGGGAGGGGGTGCGTGCGCTTGCCCAGGACTATCCGCTGCCGATTTACACCATCGGCGGCATGCGGCCGGAGGCGTTGGAGACGGCGTGGCGGCACGGTGCGCATGGCATTGCGATGCTGCGCGGAGCGTGGTGAGATGCGCTCGCTGCTGCTGTTCGCTGTGATCATTGTGGCCGGGTGCGCTAAACAGGAATCGCCTGTTGTAGCGTGTGCTGCGCTGATTCAGGGCTGCACCATTGAACCAGGCAAACTATTCGCAAAAACGGATAGCGTGCCCACGCCGCTTAAACCGTTTGCTTTAACGGTCGCAGCACCCGCCGCACGGGAAGTGCATGTCGAATTTCACATGCAAGGGATGGAGATGGGCTTGA
>MEQN01000141.1:9330-10179 GCA_001770235.1 Betaproteobacteria bacterium RBG_16_58_11 | reverse complement strand
TGGCGCGCGACCATTACCCTGCCGGCATGCGTGGCCGGCCGCCGGGATTGGCTGATGGTGATCGAGGCGGATGGCGCGCGCCGCGCGCTGGCGTTCCAGTCGGGGTAAAACTTTTGAAGAATTAATGCGCGTGGGCTTTGGCCGCCTTGACCGTCGCTTGCACGCCGACCGCGCCGGCAACTCCCTTGCCTTGCTTGAAGTTCAGCACAAACTGCACTTTGTCGCCTTCCTTCAGCGGTTTTTTCAGGTTGATCAGCATGAGATGGAGCCCGCCCGGTTCGAGCTTCACCGGCTTGCCGGCTTCGAGTTCCAGTGCGGGGAGTTGGCGCATTTCCATCATGCCGCCGTGCATCGACATGGTATGGATTTCGACCGCTTCGGCGGCCGGTGAGGTGACATTGCTTAAGCTGAGCGCTTGTTTGCTTTCGAGGGTGAGGTAGGCGGCGGCGACTTGGGCGCCAGGCGGCGGCAGCCGCACCCAGGCATCGCTCACCTTGGCGATATCGGCAGCGTGGCTGATAGGCATCACAATCAACGACAGGAAAAAAAGGGCAAATTTGCGCATAGCAGAGGTCTCCAAGGGGAAAAATTATTGGTCAGGTTCGGAAGGGATGTCATCCGGCCCCGGCTCTTCGTTCAAGGGTACGCGATAGGATTCGCTTGCCCATTGGCCGAGGTCGATGAGCCGGCAGCGTTCGCAACAAAAGGGCCGGAACGGATTGCTGGCATCGTAGGGGCTGGCTTGGCCGCAGTGCGGACAGTTGACGAGATGCGGTTTCATTAAGCTAGTGTAGTGTTTCACTCTAAACGGTGCTTTCAGCGAGTCCCTGAGCGGTCAGCCGCAAGGCG
>MEQN01000141.1:1636-9204 GCA_001770235.1 Betaproteobacteria bacterium RBG_16_58_11 | reverse complement strand
TTTTGGGGGGCTCTGAAAGCACCGTTTAGAGTGAAACACTACACTAGGGGAGCTACAAACAGCAAAGGGTTAAATCGAATTCTACCTGGGTATCGCACACCTTGGGGCGCGCCGCGCCGCCGAGGGCGGTAAAGCGGATGTTGATGGCGTATTTGTTGGCGCTGATTTCGGGAAAGCACGGCAGGCTTTCATCCAATCCCACGCGCAGCATTTGCGCGACGCGGCCGGAGACCATTTGCTGATAGGCGCCTTTGGGCGCCACCTGAAGCGTCGGTTGCCCGCTATCGCGCAAAATCTTCAGGATAATTTCGATTGCGCTATTGAGTGGGTCGAATGGCGCCATCCATTCGCGTAAGTTATTGCGCCGGATTTCTGGACCGAGGCTTAGCCAGTAGTGATATGACGGCACATCGAATTCGCACACGCCTCCGGGAATGCACGCGCGCTGTTTGATGCTCATCACCCATTCGTTATCGCGCAGATGCTGGCCGATCTTGCCGGACAGGCCTTGCAGTTGGGTGATGGTGCGGATGATATTGCGCAGCACCTCTTCGAGCGCTTCGGATTTGACGCTCGGGTTGTTGCGCAGAGGTTCGAGGGTGTGTTTTTGACGTTCCAGCTCTTGGATCAGGTCTGATTTTAGATCGCCGCGCGCGACTTCGAGAATTTCAAACAGCGAGAGCAGGGCGGCATGATGATCCAGCGCTTCGGGTTGCTCAGCGAAATGGTAAAACTTGGCGAACAAATCCTCCATGCGCATCAAGATGCGAACGCGCTCATTCAGAGGATATTCGTAAGTGATCACCGGCCCCGCCCCGCCAAAATTGGCTTATTCTGGACCAGAATCCCTAAAAATACAAACGACTTAGCGCAGAATTTAATGCGAAATCTAGGACTTAGGTGGCGCTTGGCGGGCCAAGGAAAAATACTGGGCATGCAGCGCCGCAACCTGGGCGCGCAAACTATCCAAGCCATTTTCGTTGCTGATGATATCGTCGGCGCGCTCAAGCCGTACGGTGCGCGGGAGTTGCTGGGCCATGATGGCGCGCACGGTGGTTTCAGACAATCCGCTGCGCGCCGTGGTGCGCGCGATTTGGCTTGCCTCGGCACAATCCACCACCAGGCTGCGTTGAATCAGCGGCAGATAATTTCTGGTCTCGAACAGCAGCGGAACCACGATTAGGGCATAGGGCGCTTGGCAGGCTTGGAGCGCGGCAAGCACTTCCGCATGTATCAGCGGGTGCAAGATCGACTCTAAGGCCTGCTTCGCGGCTGCATCAGAGAAGATCAGTGCGCGCAGCTTGCCGCGATCGAGCGCGCCATCGGCTTGCAGATAAAGGGGCCCGAACTGGTGAATGATGGCATTGAACCCTGCCGCGCCCGGCTGCGTGAGCGCATGGGAAAAGGCGTCGGTGTCGATAATGGCCGCGCCCAGATCGGCGAAAAGATGGGCGACCGTGGATTTTCCACAGCCGATGCCGCCGGTGAGGCCAATGCAAAAAGTTTTCATCACACGCTTGTTAGTGCAGCCAGTTCAAATAGGCCTGGGTCAAATCCTGCCCCCACAGCAAGGCGATGATGCCGCCACCGGCGAGGTAGGGGCCGAACGGAATCGGCTGGCTGCGCTCATGGCGCGCGAACAGGATGAGGCTCACCCCGACCATCGCGCCCACCAGGGAGGAGAGCAGGATCACCACCGGCAACAGTTGCCAGCCGAGCCAAGCGCCGATCGCGGCGAGCAGCTTGAAATCGCCATAGCCCATGCCTTCCTTGCCGGTGGCCAGCTTGAACAGCCAATACACAGTCCACAGAGAAAAATAACCCGCGACCGCGCCCATGACCGAGGATTGAATATCCGTGAATAAGCCGCCCAGATTCGCGAGCAAACCCAGCCAGATCAGCGGCTGCGTGATCTGGTCGGGCAGCAATTGCGTATCCGCATCGATGAAGGTCAGTGCGATCAACGCCCAGCAAAACAGCAGCGCGGCCAGCGTGACGAAACTCACCCCAAAACGCCAAGCTACATAGCCGGAAATCACGCCGGTGAGCGCCTCCACGATCGGATAGCGCGGGGAGATCGGCGCGCTGCAGTGGCGGCATTTACCGCGCAGGAATGCATAACTTAAGAGGGGAATATTCTCGATCGCGCGAACCGCATGGCCGCAGGAGGGGCAGCGCGAATGCGGGGTGAAGAGATTAAAAGGCTCGGTGTCCGGTGCGGGTTTTTCGTCGAGCTCGGCGCAAAATAGGCGCCATTCGCACGCCATCATTTTTGGCAGCCGATGAATCACGACATTTAAAAAGCTGCCGATGATGAGACCGAGCAAGATAACGAAGCCGACAAAAAACGCCGGCACTTCCCGGGCGAGTGCCAGGATTTCTGAAATCATATGCGGGCGTCCGCTTAGACCGCTTGGCCCATTTTGAAAATCGGCAGGTACATCGAAACCACCAGGCCGCCGATCAGCGTGCCCAGCACCACCATGATAATCGGCTCCAGTAGGGCGGATAAGCGCTCCACGATATCGTCCACTTCGCGGTCGTAATAATCAGCGACTTTGCTCAGCATGGAATCGAGCTGCCCCGATTCCTCGCCGATTTGCACCATCTGGATCACCATATTGGGGAATAAATTGGTGTTCTGCATGGCGACGGTCAGGTTGGTGCCGGTCGAGACTTCGCCTTGAATGCGTTTGGTGGCATGGAAGTACACTTGGTTGCCCGCGGAGCCTGCGACGGATTCCAAAGCTTCGACCAGCGGCACGCCGGCGGCGAACATGGTGGATAAAGTGCGTGACCAGCGTGCGATGGCGCTCTTTTCCAATAATTCGCCGAACACAGGCACCTTGAGCGATAGCCGGTCGATGGCGTCCTGCATTTTCTTCGAGCGCTTCCAGGTGTAGAAGAAGAACCATATGCCACCGAACACAATGCCGAAGATCGCCCACCAATAGGTCACGAAAAAGTCGGACATCGCGATGACCACCTGCGTCGGTGCGGGCAAATCGGCGCCGAAGCTCTTGAACAAATCCTTGAAAGTCGGGATCACGAAAATCATGATGATGGCGGTAATGATGAAGGCCACCACCATGATCGCGGCCGGGTAGAACAGCGCGGATTTGATCTTGCTCTTGATGGCGATGATTTTTTCTTTATAAGTGGCGAGCCGTTCCAGCACGCCATCTAAAATACCCGCCTGCTCGCCGGCGTTGACCAGGTTGCAAAACAGCGTATCGAAGTAAATGGGCCGCTTGCCAAAGGCTTGCGCCAAGCTGCTGCCGGAGGCGACATCGTTTTTAACATCGATGAGCAATTGCGACACGGAAGGATTGGAATGTCCCTTGGCGACGATGTCGAACGATTGCAGCAGCGGCACGCCGGATTTGAGCATGGTGGCGAATTGGCGCGTGAATAGGGCAATGTCTTTTTCGGTGATTTTTTTGCCGCGGCCGAAGGTGGACTGCTTTTTGACCTTGGTGACATTGATGCCTTGGCGGCGCAAGGTGGCGCTGACCAAGGCTTCGCCGCTGGCGCGCATGTCGCCTTTCATTTTTTTACCTTTTTTATCTACGCCTTCCCAGGCGTAGTTGAATTCCTTTACGGCTTTCAAGATTTTTCTAGTGGTTGCGACTGCCATGGTGGTACCCCTTATTCGTTGGTCACGGCTTCGACTTCTTCCAGCGAGGTCAGCCCTGCTTTCACTTTCAGTAAACCGGATTGGCGCAAATCTTTTACACCCTCAAGCTTGGCTTGGTCGGCGATATCGACCGCGGTGCCGTTCTTCATGATGATGCGGCTGATTGCATCGGTGATCGGCATCACTTGATAAATACCCACCCGTCCCTTGTAACCGGTGCCCTTGCAGGCTTCGCAGCCGATATGGCCATAGGGTTGCCAACTGCCGTCCAAATCATCCTCGGCAAAGCCCGCACGTAATAGCGCCTCGCGCGGAATGTCGAGCGGCTTTTTGCAACTGTTGCACAAACGCCGCGCCAAACGCTGCGCGGTGATCAGAATCACCGACGAGGCGATATTGAACGGCGCGACGCCCATGTTCATCAAGCGCGTCAGGGTGGTCGGCGCATCGTTGGTATGCAGGGTGGAGAGCACCATGTGACCGGTCTGCGCGGCCTTGATCGAGATATCGGCGGTTTCCAGGTCGCGAATCTCGCCCACCATGATCACATCCGGATCTTGACGCAGGAAGGCGCGCAGCGCGGCGGCGAACGTCAGCCCGGCCTTCTCGTTGACGTTGACTTGGTTCACGCCGGGCAAATTGATCTCCGCCGGGTCTTCCGCAGTGGAGATGTTGGTGCCGGGTACATTCAAAATATTCAGGCAGGTATACAGCGACACGGTTTTACCGCTACCGGTCGGGCCGGTCACCAAGACCATGCCATAAGGGCGCTGAACGGCGTGCAGCAGCGCTTCTTTTTGCGCCGGCTCGTAGCCCAGCGCTTCAATCCCCAATTGCGCGCTGGTCGGATCCAAAATCCGCATCACGATCTTCTCGCCCCACAGCGTGGGCAGGCTGCTGACGCGGAAGTCAATGGCGCGGTTTTTGGAGATCACCAGTTTCATCCGGCCATCCTGCGGTACGCGTTTTTCCGCGATATCCATTTTGGAGATGACTTTGATGCGTGAGGCGATTTTGTCCTTGATCGCGATGGGCGGCTTGGCGACTTCATACAGTACCCCGTCCATGCGGTAGCGGATGCGGTAGAACTTTTCGAATGGCTCGAAGTGGATGTCGGAGACGTTGGAGTTGATCGCGTCGAGCATCACTTTCTGCAAGTATTTCACTACCGGCGCATCGTCGATATCGGCCGCCGCGCCACCCTCGTCCTGCTTCTGTTCGGCTTCGCCTTCGAGCATGTCCATATCGACGTCTTCGCCGACCAGCTCATCCAATTTGTCGCTCGCGGTTTCGCCGGCTTTTTCCACCAGCTTGCCGAGTTTGTCGTCTTCCACCACGACCGGATCGACCACCATGCTGGTTTGAAACTTGATCTCGTCCAGCGCCTGCGCATTGGTCGGGTCGGACATGGCGACGAAAAGGCGCGTGCCGCGCTTGAACAAGCCCAGCACGCGCCGCTCTTGCATCAGCTTGCCCGGCAGCAGATCTTGCGGGAGATGTTCGATATCGACCGCATTCAGGTCGAGCAGGGGAAAGCCGAAAGTCCCCGAGGTGAATTCCGCCACATCCAGCGCATTCATTTTGCGCGTGAGAATGAGTTGCGAGACAAACCCTACACCGGATGAATTGGCTTGGCTTTGAATCGCTTCCGCTTCCTGTTCAAGCAGCTTGCCATGCTGCACCAGGGTGCGGGCAAGCGCGGAGAGACTCGTCGTCGATGCAGCAGCAACCATGGATAGGTATTTCTAATCCTTAAGAAATTACGTCAATAATGCCGTTGACAACCCTGTTTGTAAAGGCGATCTTGGCTTACGCGCCGGTAATCTTCGCTACCGGCGCAGGAGGGTAGAGCCGCACCACCTTCACCACCCTGTCCTGAGTTTGCACCACTTCCAGCGTGTGGTCAGCAATGCGGAAGCTGGTGCCGGCTTCCGGGATATCCTCGAAGTGCTCTAAAACCAGTCCATTCAATGTCTTAGGGCCATCCAGCGGAAACTTCGTGCCGAGCTTGCGGTTCAATTCCCGCAATGAGCTGCTGCCGTCGATCAACCAACTGCCATCCTCTTGGACGCGGAAATTGGCTGAATGCAGCGGCGAGCGCGTGGTGAACTCGCCCACAATCTCCTCCAGAATATCTTCCACTTTCACCAATCCCTGCAATTCGCCGTACTCATCCACCACGATGCCGAATTTGCGCTGGTTCTCCTGGAAATTCTGGAGCTGGGTCAGCAGCGGCGTGCCCACGGGTATGAAATACGGCTCGCGCAGGATTTGCTTGAGGGCTTCCAGCGTAATAGGCTCGCCTTGTGCCTGGTGCAGCACCTTGCGCGTATGCACGATGCCGATGATGTTATTCAATTCGCCTTGATAAACCGGCAGTTGGGTATGGTGGCTGGTGGTGAGCTGGCGCCAAATCGTTTCTTCGTCCGCCTCGATGTCGATCGCCTCGATTTGGCTGCGCGGCGTCATCACATCGTCCACCGTGATGGATTCGAGCTCAAACAAATTGAGCAGCACGCTCTGGTGTTTTTTCGGGATGAAGCCGCTCGCTTCCATCACCAGCGTGCGCAGTTCCGGCATGCTGATCTTGTGCTCCAGCGCTTCACTCGGCCGCAGGCGCAGCAGCCGCAGCAAGGCTTGCACGAACAGATTGACGAACCAGATGATCGGATAGAACAGACGAATCAGCGGCTTCAGCACATAGCTGGCGGGAAAGGCGACCTGCTCCGGATAAGCCGCCCCCATCACCTTGGGGCTGATCTCGCTGAACACCAGAATCAGAAAGGTGACCGCCAGCGTGGCGATGGTTACCGCGAACTCGCTATTGCCATAGAAGCGTACCGCAATGACCGTGACTAAGGCCGCGGCCATGGCGTTAACCAAATTATTGCCGAGCAAGATCACCCCGAGCAGCTTGTCGGTTTGCGCCAACAGGTCTGCCGCGCGCTTCGCACCGCGATGGCCGTGCTGCACGAGATGCCGCAACCGGTAGCGGTTGAGCGACATCATGCTGATTTCCGAGATCGAAAAAAACGCGGATAGAACGAGTAAAACGCCGAGCGCGATGAGCAAGGCGCTTAAAGGGATGTCGTCCACGGCGCCTATCGCCCCAAGAGTTGCAGCGCCACTTTGCTGCCCAGATAGGCCAGCACCAGCATCGCAAAACCAGTGAGCGACCAGGCAATGGCGGTGCGCCCGCGCCAGCCGTAGATTCGGCGTCCCAGCAGCAAACCGGCATAGATCAGCCAGGACAACAGCGCGAACACCGTCTTATGCTGCGTGAAGTGGGCGAAGGAAAACGGCTTGCCGAACACTTGCTCGGAAAACAGGATGCCGCTGGCCAGGGCGAGCGTGAGCAGCACGAAGCCGATGCCGATAATGTTGAACAACAGCTTTTCCAGCGTCAGCAGCGGCGGAAGCTTGGCAACGGAGGAGTTGAAAGCATGCGCGTGCAAGCGTTTTTCCAATAAGGACATCACACCCGCGTGCAGCGCGGCGATGGTAAACAAGGCATAAGCGAGAAACGCCATGGCCAGGTGCGCCAGCAGCAGGGGCGATGTCGTGAGTTGCACCGGACGTTCCGGCAGGATCAGCGGCAACAACACCGCCAAGGCAGCGACGGGCAGGATCAGCACATTCAAGGCGTCCACCGGGTGGCGCAGGCTGCTCAGGGCATAGATCGCCAGCGCGAGCCAGGCAATGGCGGATAGCGCCTGCCCCACCCCAATTGCAATCTCCTGCGCGCCCCAACTGCCGGCGAGCAGCAGCCAGGCGTGCAGCCCGAGCGGGATCAGAATAGCCACGCGCGCCCAAGATTGCCAAGCCGTACCGGGCGCGGTATTTGCCGCCGCCCCATTCGCGCGCCAGAACGCAAAAGCCAGTGCGGCATAGAGCAAGGCGGCGATGGAATAGGGCAGGGGGCCGGGCATGG
>MEQN01000141.1:1115-1531 GCA_001770235.1 Betaproteobacteria bacterium RBG_16_58_11 | reverse complement strand
GCGGTCAAGCGCGGCTGACCGA
The DNA here is from genome assembly GCA_001770235.1 of Betaproteobacteria bacterium RBG_16_58_11. Taxonomy (GTDB): domain Bacteria; phylum Pseudomonadota; class Gammaproteobacteria; order Burkholderiales; family Thiobacteraceae; genus RBG-16-58-11. Next base: position 1,509 of record MEQN01000141.1, on the reverse strand, counting down.
AGAAAATATTCAAGACGCTTTGCGCGATGTGCGCATGGCGCTGTTAGAGGCCGATGTGGCGTTGCCGGTGGTGCGCGATTTCATCGCGCATGTAAAAGCGCGCGCGCTCGGGCGCAACGTGATCGGCAGCCTGACCCCCGGCCAGGCGCTGGTGCAAGTGGTGTACGAAGAGCTCGCCTCCCTGATGGGAACAACGCAAGAAGGCCTCAACCTCGCCACCACCCCGCCGGCCATTATTCTCATGGCCGGCCTGCAAGGGGCGGGCAAAACCACGACCTGCGGCAAGCTGGCGCGCCTGCTGAAAGAGCAAAAAAAGAAAGTCCTGCTCGTCAGTTGTGACGTCTATCGCCCCGCTGCGATCGAGCAACTGCGCCAACTGGGCGCGGCCTTGGAG
>MEQN01000141.1:0-1088 GCA_001770235.1 Betaproteobacteria bacterium RBG_16_58_11 | reverse complement strand
CAGCCGCTCGCCATCGCGCAAGCGGCGCTGATGCACGCCAAGACCCGCTACTACGATGTGCTGATCGTCGATACCGCCGGACGTTTGGCGATCGATGAAGCGATGATGGCGGAAATCAAGGCCCTGCACGCTGCGCTGAACCCGATCGAAACCTTGTTCGTGGTGGATGCGATGCAAGGACAGGATGCGGTCAACACTGCCAAGGCATTCAACGACGCGCTGCCCTTGACCGGCATCGTGTTGACCAAGCTCGACGGCGATGCGCGCGGCGGCGCGGCCTTATCGGTGCGGCAGATTACCGGCAAGCCGATCAAATTCGCCGGCGTCTCGGAAAAGCCCACCGGACTGGAGCCGTTCTACCCCGACCGCATGGCGCAGCGCATCCTCGGCATGGGCGATGTGCTGAGCCTGATCGAAGAGACGCAACGCCAAGTCGATCACGAAGAAACCGCGCGCCTGACCAAGAAGCTCAAGTCGGGTAAAGGTTTCGACCTGGAAGACTTCAAGGCGCAATTGCAGCAAATGCAAAAAATGGGCGGCTTATCCGCGCTGATGGACAAGCTGCCCGGCAATCTGGCGCAGGCCGCGCAGGGCAAGCAAGTCGACGACAAAGCGCTGCACCGGGTGGAAGGCATCATCAACTCCATGACCCCGGCCGAGCGGCGCAATCCTGCGCTCCTCAAAGCCTCGCGCAAGCGCCGCATCGCCGCCGGCGCCGGCGTGCCGGTGCCGGAAATCAATCGCCTGCTGAATCAGTTCGAGCAAATGCAGAAAATGATGAAAACCTTCTCCAAGGGCGGCATGGGCAAGATGATGCGCGGGATGAAGGGCATGCTGCCCGGCATGTGATTGGTTTTTTAAAAAGCAGCTAACCACGGGGCACGGGGAAAACAATAAAATGAGTGCGTATCCACCGCGCCCAGCAGCGATTAAAGAATTCAAGCGTGAAAGCCTTTAGGGTTTCCCCGTGAACTCCGTGTCCCCTGTGGTTAAGCGATGTTATTATTTAATTGGGCCGCGCCGCGCTTTCGGCCAGTTGCCGCACCAACTCCGGTTCCATGTCGATCCCAAGCTCGTCGCCGGGGTTG
>MEQN01000140.1:22544-23383 GCA_001770235.1 Betaproteobacteria bacterium RBG_16_58_11 | reverse complement strand
TCTGGCTAACGCAAGCACCGATGAACCGAAACCTACGTCCGCGAAAAAATAAGTCCAGGAAAACCATTACACTGCGGATGAACACGGATAAACCTGGAAAAAACGATTGAACCACGGAGTACGCAGAGGACACGGAGGTTCTTTTCAATACCCCCTTGAGGGGTAATAAAACAAGGCTCTAGTGCCATTACCTGATGATGCGCTCATCCCCTGACCGCCAACGCCAATAGAGACGCGGGTTTCAGCGAACCGCCGTGTGCCCGGTCGATGGCTCTGAACCAGCCAAGATAGCTGTCGAGGTATTGCGTAGCTACACCCTTGAAGCGACGCATCCAATCCTTGAGCCGAGAGTCGTAGGCGTTAACGTTCTGGACGTGATACACGCCAGCGATTACCCGGATGCCAGCAGACAGATTGACAGGACGATGCGTCACACCCATCTCTCGGGCGGCTGCCGCCAAGGTACGACTGCCGTCCGTGCACAGAATCGTATCCTTAAGCAGAATCGGCTTAAGCGCGGCGACGACATGGGTCTTGTCGTCCACCGCAAGAATGAAGTCGGCGGTGCTGCCGGAGCGGTCACGGGCGACCAGCACCGGAACCTGCTCCTTGGAAAGCCCGCGCTTCGATGCCTTGCCACCCCGCTTGCGCGGCTTCCGTCCAAGCCCTTGGCGCTGGCCTTTGTTGGAGCGCAGAAAGAATGTTTCATCAGTCTCGGCGATACCGACCAGCGCCTGAGCCTTCACGGTTTTAGGCAAGGCCAGAAATCGATGTCTCCAGCGGAATGCGGTGTGACGCGATATCCCCATGCGTTCAGTTATCTGAGAGAGCGACAGTCC
>MEQN01000140.1:20733-22523 GCA_001770235.1 Betaproteobacteria bacterium RBG_16_58_11 | reverse complement strand
TTCGAGCCACTTCCCTTTCATCCTCAATCGAGCAAGCGGTGTACCGGTCAGCGCGTTAAAAGTCTTGTGGCAGCCCCGGCACTTGTACCGCTGAAGGCCATCGGCTGAGCCATTCTTGACGACTCTTTCGGCGGCGCAGTGCGGACAGTCCGGTGTGCCTGCAACATTTCCCTCAATGATTTCAACTGATGCCAGCTTGTGTTCACCGGACGCCAATTCCGCGACAACCATTTGTCGCTGCGAGCGCGTTAATTTCCCTAGCCCATTCATCAATACAGCCAATTCTCTCTGCCTCATTTTGCTCTCCTGGCTCTAGCGCACTTGCGCCGTGAAACCAGTATCCGCCACCCAGGGGCTCACCAAATGAGCCTGTCACTACTTAATGGCACTAGAGCCTTTTTTAAATAGCACAATAACCAAAGCCTGACCCCGTTTCAATAACCAAAGCCTGACCCCGTTTCCAAAGGTTCCAGTAGTCGCTTAATTATGCGGGCCATGGAGCAAGATTAATGGGGTTGGAAAAATAACACAATAACCAAAGCCTGACCCCTTCTCGACCCTCTTTCGCGATTGAGGAAGGTTAGTTGGATTTGTAAAATAACACAATAGCCAAAGCCTGACCCTCTTTGATAACACAATAACCAAAGCCTGACCCCATCTTGCATCTATAACCAAAGCCTGACCCTCTTTGCTCTTGGAGCAAGATTAATGAGGTTGGAAAAATAACACAATAACCAAAGCCTGACCCCGTTTTGCCGTTTCATAACGAAAGCCTGACCCCGTTTCTGCCGTTTCAGTAGCCATAACACAATAACCAAAGCCTGACCCCGTTTCAGTAGCCGTCTGAATAACCAAAGCCTGACCTTCTTCTTCGCTGTGAAAAAACAACGCCACCCGAGGTGGCGTTGTAGGTTTGTTGAAAATCAATCGAGTCAGCCCCTATTGATTTCCTGCCAGCTATAATTATCCTTTGCACGAGCCAGGCAAATAATTATTTGGCATTGGATTGGTTGCGGCAGGGCCACACACCCAGTGATGGATAACTGTCATACCGTCAGTTGTACCCTCGAAAGCCGTGGTTGCATTACTGTATGGCGTCATAGAAACTGCATTGAGCGACGCTGACGTAGTGCCACCCAGAGTAGTTTCATTACCCACGACGGTAATCACACCGTCAGCATCAACAGAGCCAGAGGCAACATATTTCGTGACTGCAAACGTGCATGCACCTGGCAAAGATGTTGAAATGTTTGCCTGAGTTGCGGATTGCGCAGCTTCGGTAATAGCTGTTCGACATGACGAAGCAGCCAAAATAACTTCCGAAACTTTGGCACGCACCGTGTAATCCTGATATGCCGGCAATGCGATTGCTGCCAAAATACCAATGATCGCGACCACGATCATCAATTCAATCAATGTAAAACCTTGTTGTATGCGTTTCATGTGAAGCTCCTTTTCATAATGATTCAAAATTTTCGGTTCTTCGCGTCGATGTTTTAACGCGTAGGGTGCCTATAAGGGGTAAAAGCAAGCGGTGTGCCAGGCTGGGTGTTTGCGGCAAGATCGTCTAAGTTATTGTTAGTAATGATTAAAACTAGCTCGTGAGAATTCTGTTGAGGGAAAAATTAGTAAGTGCTTATAGACTAGAGAAGAAAAAACGGCCGATCTGGGTAATCAAGTGACGCTACGCGTCACAGTGCGGAGAAGAGAGAAGGGCTTTGGTTATCGGAAAGAGCAAAGAGGGTCAAGCAAAGCAACAAAGAGGGTCAAAGCAAAGAGGGTCAGGCTTT
>MEQN01000140.1:11250-20725 GCA_001770235.1 Betaproteobacteria bacterium RBG_16_58_11 | reverse complement strand
TGGTTGTTGTGTTGTTTCCAAGGCCAAAGTAATAATCTGGGAGGGCAGCCCAGCGCCAGCGGGTGAAGGTGCCCAACAGCCCCTTATTGAGCGTAGGTCAGACGACCCGCATGTCCAAGTGTTTGCCCAACGCTTGTAGCGCGGCGGCGATCCCGTCAATGCGGGTGGTGTGCCGCAGATTGGTCAGGCGATTCACTTCCTGCGGACTGGTGTTGAGTCGGCGCGCCAGCTCCGCAGGCCGCACGCCCTGTGTGACCATCTCGTTGAGCAGCAGCACCTTGGCTGACAGGCTGGCCGGAAGTTCGATCACGTTCTGGCCGCGTTTGGCCTTAGATGGCGCGGGCACGGCGCGTTTGTCCTCAAAGTAAAAATCGAGGGCAGATTCCAGCGCATCCTTCGCAGCGGCCAAGGCTTCGCCCTCGGTGTCTCCTTGAGTGATGGCCTCGGGAATATCATCGAAGGTGACAACGAAACCGCCGTCGGCTTCGTCGGGGGTGAGAGTTACAGGGTACATAAACATGGTGTGCTCCTTATTTCAATCCGAGTTGTTTCTTGATGCCTTCCAGCGTGCCTTTTTTGAGATCGGTGTTGTGCATCGGCAGGACAGACTGCTTGCCATTGAGGTACACCTTAACGTGTGAGCCTTTGGCTGGCTGGAATGTCGCGCCTTGTTGGGTTAGCCAGCGCTTGAATTCTTTGCTGTTCATATGTTAAAAGTATAAACAACATTGTTTATACAGTCAAGAACGAAAGAATGGGTCTTTGGTTGTTGTGTTATTTGCCATCTCGCCAAAAACTCCATCCTCACCCCCGCCAATTTAATCACATCATCCGGATTGAGTGGACACGGCCGCTCGTTGAGGGTGGCGCCGTTGACGATTGGGAAGCGTTCGGCTCGGATCAATTATTTACCGGCGGGATTAACGGCGAGCCAAGCGCGATCTTCTTCAATCGACTGCTTTGCCCGTTGCCGCTCATCCGTTTCCATGATGGTTTCGCGCAAGCGGTATTCAATCGTTGGCAACGACAGAATGTTTGCTTCCAGCCCTGCGCGAATCCACTCGCGGTCGCGCGATTCGCTCCGCACATATTTAGAGATCGCAGCGTCATTGGGTTCTAGAAACCACGCAGATACGCCGGAATCGAATTCGACTTTGATTAGCCGCTGCTCCCAGCCTTCCGGCAAGGTGGGCAGCATGGGTGAAACTGCGTCTGCATAGTACCCGTAGGTGCTTTCAAATGCGCTCCCCAAACCCAGCGCTTTGGCGATTTCTGATGCCCTGCCCGGATCGTTTTTTGGATACAGGTCAATGTCGATGGAGCCGGTCATGGAAACGGGCGGGTTTGCAACTGCCCCGAGTACGGATAGGCTTCCGATAATCACGAAGTCAGGATGGTTTGTTATCCGCTTTGCTTCAACCAGCAGGCGGTCAATGTCGTTGCGATTCATTACCTGGCTCTATCTACCAGGAATCCAAATGGTGAGTTTTGGCGCAGGGATATGCCTTCGGCATCATCTCGCAAGATTGCCGCTCGCATGGCTGCCGCGGGCAGATTCAGAATGCCCCGCCATGCCTGTACGTAGCGAGGGTTGCACAGGTGGCCTCGTTCCCACTTCGCGACATGTTCCAAGGCTTGCTCGCGGACATGTGCGCCCTCTATCGGGTCAAGCAGGGCGATTACGGCTTTTTGATGAAGATTAACGAGGCTTTCATCAACAAGATGCTTTGCGGCACGTGCTTGGCGCCTTTGTTCTAGAACCTCTGCTTCACTCATTGCTGCTCCTTGATGCCATGCAACTTACACTGCTCGTATCGTATCGTTCCAATGCCCATAAATGTTGTTCTGACCGCAACGATGTATGTGATTTCACGGACAGCGGCGCGAATACATAGGGGTGCTTGGGATAACTTATAGTTGTTCAGTCTGCCACAAATAGAATAAGGATCACTAGCTCAGCCGAACCCTATTTCGCCAAAAACTCCATCCGCACCCCCGCCAACTCAATCACATCATCCGGATTCAGTGGACACGGCCGTTCGTTGAGGGTGGCGCCGTTGACGATGGGAAACTTGTCGCCCTGCACATGGTTGAGGAAGAAGCCGTGCGGACGGCGGGTAATCATGGCTACCTGCACGTTCCTTTTGCCGATCGAGGTGAGCGGTTTGGTGAGGGGGATTTCAACGCCGCTCTGCTTGCCGTTGAGCACTTTCAGCGCATAGTGGAGCACGTGCGGCGGCGTTGCCGCTGCGACGTGCGCTGCTTGCGCCATCAGCGGCTCGGGCGCGTGATGGGTTTTTATTTCCGGCGAGAAGGTGGTGGGGAAAGGATCGAGATTGGTTGGCGCATCGAGCGGGCTTGCGCCTTCCGCGGCGGGTGGCGCATCGGCTTGCCCCAGTTGCTTGCCGGCGAAGGGGCTGCGGATGAGCATGGTTTTTTCGAAATCGGGCTGCGCCCCGATGGTCTTGCCGGCGAAAAAGCGTAAGTGATATTTGCCGATCTCGATCACGTCGCCATCCTTGAGCAGTTGTTTCTCGACCGATGCGCCGTTGAGCAGCGTGCCGTTGGTGCTGCCGCCGTCTTCCAAAATCAGATCGTTGCCGATTTGCACAATCGCGGCGTGCTCGCCGGACACGGCGAGGTTGTCGATCGGCACATCGTTGTAGGGCCGGCGGCCGATGGTGATGCGCGGCTTGGTGATCTCGAATTCACGAATCAATTCGCCGTCGAGGCTTAATACGAGAGAGGCCATCTTGCGTCTCCTTTAATCAGCCGAACGGTCATGGCAATGACCACCCGGGAAAATAAAACTTGCCATGACCGTTTCCCTCTCTCCTAACTCTCTCCCGCATGCGGGACTGCGGAAGGGTCGCTGCGAAGCAGCGGGGACCCACCGGCGTACTCCTTGCGGGTAGAGAGGGACGCGGGCTCGCTTCGCGAGTTTCATGTTGAAATCCGGCTCCATAACGATTGCCAAAAACCACGCCGCGCAGGAAAGGGGCTGAGCACCTTCACCAGCGCCACCGAAATATTATCGCGCCCGCCTTGCTCGTTTGCCAGCTTGACCATTTCGTGCGCGGCAAGCGGCAGATTGCCGCCCATCAATTCCATCGCGGCTTGGATATCCGATAGCGTCACCATGCCGGTGAGGCCATCCGAGCACAGCAAGTACATATCATTCGGCGCGGCATCGTACACATTCACATCCAGCGGCACTTCCGGATCCATGCCGAGCGCGCGCGTGACCAGGTTCTTATTGCTCGACCAGGTGGCTTCCTCTTTCGAGATCATGCCGTTGTCGATTTGTTCTTGCAGCAGCGAATGGTCGCGCGTCAATTGCGTGAGTTGCCCGCCACGTAGCCGATATAGGCGCGAATCGCCGATATGCGCCGTCAGCAGGCGATTATCGTGGAACACGGCCAGCACCAGCGTGGTGCCCATGCCCGCGCACTGCGGCCGGGTGCGCGCGGTTTCATGCACGGCGGCGTTGACGGTGGCGACAAGCTCGCGCACCAGTGTCTCTAGCGCTTGCGGTTCTGGCGCCATCTCCGGCAGCCGCTCTTTCAAACCCTGCATCAACAAGGTGACGGTCATGCCGCTGGCGATTTCGCCCGCGCTATACCCGCCCATGCCGTCGGCCAGAATCGCCAAGCCGTAATCCGCGTCGACCGCGACGAAATCCTCGTTATGGCTGCGCGCCTGCCCCACATCGGTGACCGAGGTCATTTCCAACGCTTGGCGCAAGCTCATGCCTGGCCTTTCAGCGCGGCATCTTTGCGGAGATGGGCGGTGCCGGCCAAGCAGCCGCTTTTCAAGAAAATCGTTTTCAACTAACGAGCTCCCGCCGATTGTTAAAGTATTTATACCCGCATATTGGCTACTCTGGTATGAAATAAGCATTTTTCCCGACAAGCGGCGGTATCCACAAATGCTGTGGATAAAGCTGTGGACAATGTGTTTAGAGACGAGCTAAGTGATAGCAATGGCAACGCAATTTTGCTTTAGGTCAATTTTTATACGGATTTATTACACAATAAAAACAAATGGTTGCGAATTTTGAGCGTGAAAAAGTTATTGAATCAATTAATGCCTTCGCACAAAGCCTATTCTGTGAGTTGTTTTGCCAATGGCGATGGTTTAAAGCCTTAAAAAATAGGGCGGCCCTGGGGTGACATCCGGTATGCCTTATCCCTATTGGCGTTTGGGGAAGTCAAGTTTAATTCTTGATCCCAACCCTCCCCCTCCCATTGGAAAGGGAGGGGGATTTGCTACCATCGCTCCTCATGAATCAATTCGAATTAACTGAAAAACTGCGCATCGATAAATGGCTGTGGGCGACGCGTTTCTTCAAAACGCGCAGCCTGGCCGCCCAAGCGGTGGAGGGCGGCAAGGTCAAGCTCAACGGCCAGCGCGTGAAGCCGGCGAAAGAGTTGCATGTAGGCGATGCGCTGGAGATCCACATCGGGGACTACCTGTGGCAGGTCGCGGTAAGAGAATTGAGCGCACGGCGCGGCCCAGCGGAAGTGGCGAAGAAGTGCTACGAAGAAACCGTGGAAAGCCAAGCGCGGCGCCAGGCCCAAGCTGCGGCACGGCGTGTGGAGCACGAGCCCGCCGCCGAGATGCACGGCCGCCCGACCAAGCGCGCCCGGCGCATGATGAAGCGGTTTACCGGGGAGGGGTGAGAGATGAGGCTTAAGGGCGGGCAATAAAAAAGGCGGGTTGCCCCGCCTTTTAAATACCGCATAGCGCTGTCGTGCTAAGCGATGGCCACATCCCGATTGGCATCGTGCATCAGTGATTCGTGCAGATGCGTGTTGAGGCTGTTGAGTTCGTCGAGCTGGCGCAGGATATGGCCTTCCATGTGCTCCAGTTCGGTGATGCGGTCTTCCAGGGTGTCGGTCGCTCTATGGATGCGCTTGATGCTCTCCAGGCGGCGGCGCAGTTGCAGTTGATGCTCGCGCACCTGGGTTTCCATCGGCGCCATGATCGCCTTGAGCCAGTTGTCCACGTCGCGGTTGGCGATTTCGTACACTTGCACTACGCGCGTGGCCACGGTCTCGAAGAACTTTTTGGTGAGCCCGGAACGCTCGCTGGCATACACCATGAGGGTGTTGAAGTGATCGTTGTAAGCCTTCTCCAGCTTGGCGAGTTCCTTCTGGTATTTCAGGGTGGAGAAGGGCGTGGTGGTGGCCGGTTTTAAGCCGTGCTCCTCGCTGAATTTCCGGTACATGGCTTCCATCATCAGCTTGATTTCGTCCACTTGCCCGGCGGCTTTGCCGACATTGCCGGACACGTCCTTGAAGAAAGTGTTCATCGCTTCGCGGATGCCCCGGGTGAAGCGGCTTTTCTCCATCTGGCCGCGGATGTCACGCACTTCCGCTTTCAACGCTTCCATGCCGAGGTAGCTGTAGAGCTTGTTGGTCTGGGTGGAGAACACCGAGCGCAGCGCTTGGTAGCGTTGCAGGCCTTTCTCGAAATTTTCCTTGTCGCGCTTCACCTTGTTCATCATGTGCTCGATGACGTCTTGGTTTTTGCCGCGCAGGCCTTTCAATTCGTCGAGCTGCTCGCGTATGCCGGAGCGGCGGCCGCGCAGGATGTTGCTGGTGGCGTCAAACATTTCCGCCAGCTCGCTCCCGGTATTTTCGCGCACGATTTCCTGCTTGGAGGGAATCAGCTCTTCGGACAGCGCCCGCTCCAATTCCAGCAAGCGGCTTTTATCCAGCAGCGCATCGTCGTGCTGTACTTTCGCGAGCAGGCCTTTTTGCGCCGAAACCGGGTAAATCTGCGACGGGTCCAGCGCAAGCAGTTGCGCCGTCGTGCTCACCTGGTTGCCCAGCTCGGCTTGAATCGCGTCCCAGGTTTTTAGCTCATCCCACATGCCGTCGATTTTATTCAACACGACGATGCGGCCTTTTTGCCGGCCTTGGGTATTGCCGATATGGTTGCGCCAGACTTCGATGTCGCTCTTGGTCACGCCGGTATCGGCGGCCAGGATGAACAGAATCGCATGCGCGTTCGGCAGCAGGTTGAGCGTCAATTCCGGCTCGGTGCCGATCGCGTTCAAGCCCGGCGTATCGAGAATCACCAGGCCTTTTTCCAGCAGCGGGTGCGGGAAATTGATGATGGCGTGGCGCCAGGCCGGGATATCCACCGTGCCATCGTCGTGTACGGTCAGGATATTGTCCTGATCGTTGGCGTGATACAAGCCGTAGCGCTCGGCTTCCGCCACCGGCACGCGCTTGGTTTCCGACACCTGCATCAGCGCATTGGTCATCGCGTCGCCGGAATCCACGTCGAGCGGGGAAATGATCCATTCATCGGTGTAGCGCTTGTATTCAGAGGTGCTGGTGTCGGTGGCGCGGGTCTCGATCGGCAGCAGCATGATGCACGGATCGCGTCCGGCTTCGTATAAGAGTTCGGTCGGGCACATCGTGGTGCGGCCTGCGCTGGACGGCAGCAGGCGCTGCTTGTAGCCGGCGAAGAAAATGGCGTTGATCAGTTCCGATTTGCCGCGCGAAAATTCGGCGACGAAGGCGACGTTGAGCTTGTCGTCGTGCAAGCGGTCGAGAATGTGCTGAATGCGCAGATCGGTTTGCGCGTCGTTGAGCTCCTGCTCGTGCAGCCAGTGGCGCAGGCCGCTCACGGTGTCGAGCAATTGTCCGCGCCAGGCGCTGTAGGCTTCGAAGTGTGCGACCAAATTATCTTGAGTCATGATCTCTCCGCGTAGAATTTGGGTGCCGGACGGGCCCAGCGCTTGCCAAGTAATCTAGCACAATAATAAGTAAAAACAATAGCCTTACAGCAAAATCTTAAAGCGCTTAATGTGCGCTAGGACAACGTGTTTATCGGCCCAGTTTATGCGATCTTCATAGAAATACCGGTTATCGCTGACAAGCGGCGCAGTAAAAAGTCGAGCGTTGTCCTTGGCGAATTTGCTTGATCGGCCGGCCGCAGCGGGGGCACGGTTCGCCCGTGCGCCCATACACCGCATATTCTTGTTGAAAATAGCCGGGTTCGCCATCGGCCTTAACGAAATCACGCAAGCTCGAACCACCGGCGCGGATGGCGCGTGCCAAGGTTTCATTCACCGCCGCCACCAAACGTTGCAGCCGTGCCAAGCTCAAGCGTTGGGCCGGGGTTTTGGGGTTAATGCCGGCGGCGAACAGCGCCTCGTTGGCGTAGATGTTGCCCACGCCGGCCACCAGATGGCTGTCCATCAACACCAGTTTGATCGCGGCGGAACGGCCGCGCGTGGCTTGATAAAGCTTGCCGGCGCTGAAGTCATCGCTCAACGGCTCCATGCCCAAGACCGCCAGCAGTTTGTGCTGCATCACCTGCTCGCCCGCCCACAGCACCGCCCCGAAACGGCGCGGGTCGCGCAAGCGCATGGCGTGCCCGCTGCGCAACACCAGATCGAAGTGATCATGCTTATCGGGCGGCGTTTCAGCCGGCACCACGCGCAGGCTGCCCGACATGCCCAAATGCACAATCAGCCAACCGGCTTCGGTGTCGAACAGCAAGTATTTTCCACGGCGCTGAATCTGCCGAATGCGCTTGCCCGGCAGCAAGCTCGCGAGCTGCTTGGGCACGGGCCAGCGCAGCATGGGGTGGCGAATCACAACCGCCTGAATCACCTGGCCCTCCAGGTGGGGCGCCAAACCACGGCGCGTGGTTTCTACTTCGGGGAGTTCAGGCATTTTTTTGCTTTCTCGAATTGTAGCGCCGGCTTCCAGCCGGCATGCCGGCAAGATGCCGGCGCTACACAAGCTGCCAAGTCCCTTGCATCAGCCGAGCGACAAACCCAATGCCAGCAATTCTTCCAGCATTTTTCGCGGCGTCACTGTCTGAGGCGTTTTGATTTTCGCGGCGCGCATTTCGGCGATCAGTGCTTTGTCATCCGTCACGAAATAGGCGGCATTCGCCGCGATGGCGGCGGCGACAATCGGCCTGTCTTTCGCGTTGATACCCGTCACCGGCGTACGCGGGCAGGCATCGATGCGCAGGCCGGAAGCCGAGAGGAATTTCTGCCAGATTGCTTGTGCCTGCGGCAGTTTCTTGGCGAGGTTGCGTTCTACTTCCTGCACGCAGCAGCGCCCCGTGGCCAAGATGATGTTCTCTCTACCGGCCAGCCAATCGACCAGCACGGTAGGCGGGGAATGCGCAGAACCGATGAGGGAGGAGAGTAGAACGTTGCTGTCGAGAAAAACGACGATCACAGGTCGCGCAGCAAGTCTTCGGCGCTGACGCCATGCTGCTTCATCACTTTGCGAATCTGCTTGCGCAGCCCTTCCAGATCCATGCGCAGCGGCGTCAATACAATGGCGTTAGCGATCTTAACCGCGCGCAGGGAGTCGCCGGTTTCCAAGTGCAGCGCCTCACGCAGCGCCTTGGGCAGCGTCACTTGGCCGCGTTCGCGCAGCTCGATGTCGGAAGATTCCAATTTGGTGGCACTCATAATAAATCCGATTTCTGAATTTCAGAAATCGTATCCTGGGCTGGGAGGGGGCGTCAAGCGGCTTTTTTTGCGCAGGCCGGGGATCGTGCAAGTGCTGTGCGGCATACAGGCACCCGAAATGTAGCGCCGGCTTCCAGCCGGCATGCAAGCAGGATGCTTGCGCTACTTTTTTGGCGTGAGCGGGAGATCGCGCAAGCGCCGCGCCGCATCCAGGGTGAAGTGATACGCGAGTTTTTCATCCTCGCGCAGCACGACCCATTCCTGTTCCTGTTGCGCCGCTTGCAGCTTCAGCGTCTTGCCCGAGGCGAAGCGAAGAGTGATGTGCTCCGAGGCTTTGAAGGCGCGCGGCTGGCTGACGGCAAGGGCTTGTGCATGCCGCCATTCGTCGGCGAATTTGTTGGCGTCGTCTTGGCTCAATGCAGCGTCAGCCGGATCTTTTTGCCATTTGCCGTCGGTGCGGGTGAGCTTGAAGGTAGCGAATTCAAACCCGACCGGATTCTCGGCTGCGTCGAGCAGTTGCTTAGAAGCGTAGTCGGTGGGTTGCTTGGCGACATCGACGAAGTACACCGGCGAGACCAAATACACCGCGTCCTGGGTCAGTACATAAAGTTGGTTGGTGAGCGGATGCACGCCGCCGAAGCTGAATTCCTGGGCGCCGATTTTGACGCTGGCGAGCGGGTGATCGAGCTCGAAGCGCGCCAAGTCTTGTGCCGCGAAGCGCTGCCCGCTCTCGGCGGAAAGCAGCCCCAGCAGGCCATCCACCCGCGCCATATCGGCGCGCGCGGCGAAGGGCGCAGTGACAAACCAGTTGCTTGTGCGTTTGACCAGCACCACACGTGGCCGCTGCGCCGGGGCGATGGTGATTTCCTTGATGCTGGGCGGGGCGAGGGTGGAAAGTTTGTGTTTCGAAGAATCAGTCGGCTCAGGTTTGAAAAAAACCAGCCAAGCCAAAGCGGCGACTGCGAACGCCAGTGCCAGGTTGACCCAGAGCCGGGAACTCATGGCTTGCGGCGGCGCCAC
>MEQN01000140.1:9652-11219 GCA_001770235.1 Betaproteobacteria bacterium RBG_16_58_11 | reverse complement strand
CAAGAAGCCGATCACGATAAATAGCGTGGCGCTCTGCGAGAGTTCCACTTGCGCGTCACGCGTGGCGCGCGGCTGAATAGCGATCAGGTTTTCATCGCCCGCCAGCCAGTTGATGAGATTGATGCCGAGATCGAGGTTGCCGGCATTGCCCAGGTATTGATTGGCGAGAAAGTGGCCGTTGCCGATCACCGCCACGCGCTGTTCGCGGCTTTCCACACTGCGCTCCAGCGCGACGGCGATGGTGATCGGGCCGGGCTTATCTTTGCCTTTATCGAAGGCAACGCTGCTATCCAGCTTGCCGGTTTCGAGCCAGCCGCGCGCCGCGACTTGAATCAGCGGCGTGGCGCGCCAGCCGCGCTCGCCTTCCAGCGCGACGACTTCGCGCGCGAAGGGAAACACGGTGATGACGTTAAAATTCGCGAATAGCGGGTGCTTGCCGTACGCCGCGCCGATGGCGAAGGTGGCGGCTACTTTCATGTCCGTCGCCTGCGGATCGACCACCGTGCCGGGCGTGAGCGCGATGCCGAATTGCTCCACCAGCGGCTGCAAGCCATGCAGCGGCTCTTGATCCGCTAGCCATAACAAGTTGCCGCCGCGCCGCACATATTGTTTCAACTTTTCAACTTCCGCCGGCAGCAAGTCCACGTGTGGGCCGGCGATCACCAGCATCGAAGCGTTGTGCGGCACTTCCTGCGCCAGCGCCAGATTCAAGGGCGCGCTCTTGAAACCGCGGCTCGCGAGTTGCACGCCGAAATCACCCAAATCGTGATTTGCCTGGCCATCGAGCTTGCGTTCGCCGTGGCCGTCGAGATACAGCACCAGCCGTTCTTTGTCGCGTGCCAAGCGCATCAGCAGATTAGTGAAGGCGGATTCGTTGTAACTGGTTAAATGCTCGGTGCGCTTGCCGACTTGCACGATCATCTCGCCTTCGCGCTGAATCCCGGCTTGGCGTGCCAACATCGGCTGTTCGGCGGGGTCGATGAAGCTGAGTTTGATGTTGGGCTTCGTGCGCTGGTAGGGCGTAAGGAAATCGGTGGCTGCTTTGCCGGTTTCGCCATTTGCTGCGGCATACACGGTGACGGAGATCGGCTGTTTCACTTTACCGAGCAGCTCGATGCTGCCGGCGCTCAGGCTGTTGCGGGCGTTGAAAGTGACATCCCAGCTCTTGTGATAAATGCGCGACGCCGCGCCGAGCAATCCGGCGAACAGCAGCAACAGCACCACGAATACCCAGTGATGAAATTGAAGTTGAAATTTGGTTTTTCGGTTGAGTTCCATGACTAAGCTTGCAAGCGTTTCGCGTCTAACTGCCGCATGGTCAAAATCAGGAACGTCGCGGCGAACAGCAGCAGATAGGCCACATCCGCCGTGTCGATCAGGCCGCGATTGAAGCCCTCAAAATGTTTCATCAATGAGATATACACCAGCGGATGGTTGGGGTCTTGGGTCATGCCGTTCAAAATCCACAGCAGCAACAGCGCGCCGAAGCTGGCGAAGGCGGCGATTACCGCGTGCTGGGTGAGGCTGGAGATGAAGAGTCCGAGTGCGGCGAACGCGCCAAGCAGCA
>MEQN01000140.1:1348-9552 GCA_001770235.1 Betaproteobacteria bacterium RBG_16_58_11 | reverse complement strand
GGCGAGGAACAGCATGAGGCCTACGAATTTGCCGAGCACGATCTCCAAATTGGAGATGGGCGCGGAGAGCAGCAGCGTCAGCGTTTGATTGCGCCGCTCTTCGCTGAACAGGCGCATGGTCAAGAGCGGCACCGCCATCAGCAGCAAAATCGCGGCGAAGCCGAATACGGCGGAAGCCACGATCTCGGTGATGCCGGGCGGGTTGGCGAGTTGCTGAATGCGCGGCAGGTTTTCCATATAGCCGCTCAACTGGTACAGAAACACCCAAGCCAGAATCACTTGCATGATGGCCAAAATGATCCACGCTAAAGGTGAGGCAAACAGCGAACGAAATTCTTTCCAAGCGATGACGCCGATCATGCTGCGACCTCCTGACGAGTCAGCTCCGCGAATACATCTTCCAGGCTCGTGTGCTCGGGGGAAAGTTGGGTTAAGCCCCAATCATTTTCCGCCGCCGTGCGAGTGATCGCTTCCGCGGGGTTGGCGTCTTGCTGGCAAAGCACCCGGATTAAATTACCTTCCATGGCTTGCGCATCTTTCACGCCGGGGATGGCTTGGAGCGCTTCGAGCGTGGGAGGGCGCATAAAGTTCACCACCAAGCGCTCTGTCTGGCGCGAGCGGCGCAGGCCGTCGATGCTGTCGGCGAACACGATTTTGCCGCGATGCATGATCTGCACCCGGTCGCAGATCGCTTCCACTTCCGGCAGGATGTGGGTGGAAAGAATCACGCTGTGGCTGCCACCCAACTCGCGAATCAAGGCGCGAATCTCGCGGATTTGATTCGGGTCCAGGCCCACGGTCGGTTCATCCAAAATCACCACGTCCGGTTGATGCAAAATCGCTTGGGCGATGCCGACGCGCTGTTGATAGCCTTTAGAAAGATGCGCAATCAGGCGCCGCCCCATATCGCTCAGGCCACAACGCGCCTTGGTTTGCTTTACAGCTTGGGGCAATTCGTCGCGTGGCACCCGGTGCAGGCGGCCGCAGAAAGTCAGAAATTCATCCACCGTCAACTCGCGATACAAGGGCGGGGTTTCCGGCAGATAGCCGATTTTGGCCTTGGCAAGCCGGGGTTTTTCCAGTAAATCGATGCCGCAGATGCTTACGCTGCCGGAACTGGGCGCCAGATTGCCGGTCAGCATCTGCATGGTGGTGGTTTTGCCGGCGCCGTTGGGGCCGAGCAGGCCCAGCACTTCGCCGCGTTTCAATTCTAAATTGAGGTCAGCCACAGCGAGGGCATTGCCATAGCGGCGGGTTAAGTGATGTGCGGAAAGGGTAATGTCGGCGGTTTCGGTCATTCGGATTTTTTAGTGCGAGAGGTGCGCTAGACAAGGCGAATATACCTGATTATGCTGGCTCGATGTAGTCGCTGACAGGCGGCGTTAATTGACCGGGTTAAGTTCATGTCTCATGCCATGCAGTACAAAATTTTAGCGGCGCTGTGCGCAACGAGTTTGCTCGGCGCTTGCGCCGGAGTAGTGGAAACTAAGCAGCCGGCCCCGGATCCGCGCCCGACTATCGCGCGCGAAACCAAGCGTCCTGAGCCGCCGAAGCAAGCGCTGACCGATCAAGTGCTGTATGAAATTCTGCTGGCGGAGATCGCCATGCAACGCGGCGATGCGCAGTTGGCTGTGCGCGCCTACCTCGATTTGATGCAACAGACGCAGGATTACCGTATCGCCGAACGCGCTACCCAACTCGCCCTCAATGCGCGCTTGGCGGATGAGGCGCTGCTCGCGGCGGAGCGTTGGCTGGCGTTGGAGCCGGAGTCGATCGGCGCGCTGCAGACCCTGGCCGGGGTGCTGGTGACCAAGGGCCGGCTCAAGGAAGCGCGGCCGCATTTGGAAAAAATCCTCGCGGCCGAGGAAGCCAATCTCGGCTACGGCTTCTTGCACCTCAACAATCTGCTGGCGCGACATCCGAATAAGGTTGCCACATTGAATTTGGTGCAGGATTTGGCGCGCGATTATCCGCAACTACCCGAGGCGCATTTCGCCGTGGCGCGCGCCGCTTGGAGTGCGGGCGAGAAAGATCTGGCGATCAAGGCCAGCAGCGATGCGCTGGCGCTACGACCGAATTGGGAGGGCGCTGCGTTGTTCAAAGCGCAGGTGCTGCACAGCATTTCTGCTGCTACGGCGGTCGAGTATTACACAGCGTATTTGCGCGAATTTCCCCAGTCACGCGAAATGCGCCTCTCCTATGCGCGGCTCTTGGTGCAGGAAAAGCAATTCGGCCCAGCGCGCGAGGAATTCAAACGCCTGGCTGCCGATTTCCCCAATAACCCGGAAGTGCCGCTGGCGATCGGCCTGATTTCCATGCAGTTGCGAGAGTACGATGCGGCCGAGACTTACCTGGGCCAAGCCCTGGCGGCGGGGGTGAAGGATGAAGACGCGGTGCGTTTTTATCTCGGCCAATTGAGCGAGGAGCGCAAGCGCTGGGACGAGGCCAAACGCTGGTATGAGGCGGTGAGCGGCAGCCAGGCATTCGCGGCCAAGCTGCGCATCGCCGGCATGCTGGCGAAGCAGGGTAATTTGCCCGAGGCGCGCAAATACCTGCAACAGATATCCGTCACCACCAACCAGCAGCGCGCGCAAGTGGCTGCGGCCGAATCCAGCTTGCTGCGCGACGCCAAGCTGCTTAAAGAGGCGTTCGAGGTGTTGAATAAAGCCTTGGAGAAATTGCCCAACCACCCCGAACTGCTCTACGACCACGCGATGGCGGCAGAGAAGATTGATCGAATCGATGTGATGGAATCCAGCCTGAAGAAGCTGATTCAAGTGAAGCCCGATCATGCGCATGCCTACAACGCGCTGGGCTACACCCTGGCCGATCGCACCACGCGCTATGAGGAGGCCAAGCAATATCTGGAGCAAGCGTTAAAGCTCGCGCCGGATGATCCTTTTATTTTGGATAGCATGGGCTGGCTGCAATACCGGATGAAGGACTATACGCAAGCCATCAACACCTTGCGCCAAGCGCTCAGCGTACGCGCCGACCCAGAAATCGCCGCGCATTTGGGCGAGGTGCTGTGGGCCGCCGGGCAAAAAGACGAAGCGCAAAAAGTGTGGGACAGCGCGCTCAAAGAAAACCCCGGTCATGAAGCGTTGACCGGCACCGTGCATAAATTCAGAACTAAGTAATGAGCCGTTTCCTGTGCGCCGCCTTGGCCTTGCTCGCCGGCTGCGCCACCTTGGAGCCAGCGTCCGTCGTTCCTCCTTTGGCGCAACCCTTGCTCACCTCGTTCCAAATCGCCGGGCGCATATCGGTGCGGCATGGTGCTGAGGGCTTCTCCGGCAATCTTAGTTGGCGCCATGCAAACGAAGAAGACGAATTCGTGATCTTGACTCCGCTCGGTCAAGGCGTGGCGCGCATTATCAAAAATGCGGCGGGCGTGAGCTTGGAGACGCCGGATCAAGCCATCGTGCGTGCACAGGATGCGGAATCGCTCACCCAATCCACCCTGGGTTTCGTCTTGCCGCTGTCGGGTTTGCCGCATTGGGTGCAGGCTCAGCCGATTGGGCCGGCGGCACAGCTACGCCACAACCCGGACGGCACGCTGGATCAACTCAGCGAGCAGGGCTGGCAGATCGACTATCTCGCCTATCGCGCGGTGGGGGCGCTGCAATTGCCCGGCAAAGTGTTTATGGAAAACGCAGAAGTAAAGCTGCGCTTGATTATTGATGAATGGCAGGTACCCGCGCCATGAATCCGCAGGTTTTCCCCGCTCCGGCCAAGTTGAACCTGTTTCTGCACGTCACCGGACAGCGCAGTGACGGTTATCACCTGCTGCAAACCGTATTTCGCTTCATCGATTACGGCGACACGCTCGGCTTCACGCCGCGCGCGGACGGCCAAATCGTCTTAACCCACCCCCTGCCGGGCGTGCCGCCGGAAAAAGACCTGTGCTACCGCGCCGCACACCTGTTGCAAACAGCCACCGGAACGACCCAAGGCGTTGATATCACGCTTGAAAAACGCTTGCCCTTGGGCGGCGGTTTGGGCGGGGGCAGTTCCGACGCGGCAACGACCTTGCTAGCCCTGAATCAACTCTGGGGTACAGGCCTGTCACGTTCGGCCTTGATGGAATTAGGCTTGCAGCTTGGCGCTGACGTGCCGGTGTTCGTGTTGGGGGAGAATGCCTGGGCCGAGGGGGTGGGGGAAAAGCTGGTGCCGATTGCCTTGCCGCCCGCCTGGTACGTGGTGCTGATCCCGCCGCTAAGTGTCGAAACCGCCGAGGTTTTCGCCGCACCTGAATTGACACGAAACACGCTTCCCGTCACAATGTCGGCCTTTTCAGCCGGGCAAGTTCGTAATGATTTGGAGCCGGTGGTGAGTGCGCGTTACCCCGCTGTCGCGCAACACCTGAAATGGCTGAAGCAGTATGGCGATGCTCGAATGACCGGCTCCGGCGCGTGTGTGTTTGCCGCGTTTAATACGGAGCGCGAAGCGCGCGACGTCCTGGCGGGAAAACCAGTAGAAATTGAGGGTTTTGTGGCACGGGGGCTCGATCGGCATCCCTTGCACGATTTGTAGTAGCGATATTGGGGAGTCGCCAAGTGGTAAGGCACCGGATTTTGATTCCGGCATTCGTAGGTTCGATCCCTACCTCCCCAGCCAAAAATAATATATGGAACCCTTTCCCCACCCCTCTCCCGGAGGGAGAGGGGGTCTGTAGAAGGCAGATGTAATGACCATCTGCCGAATCAATCGAGCGTGTAAGCCTTACACGCTTTTTTGTTTTTGCAGAAAGAGGCAGACGTGGCTCACAGCGGCATGATGATCTTCACCGGCAACGCCAACCCCAAGTTGGCCGAGGACGTCGCACGTAAGCTCAACCTGCCTTTGGGCAAGGCCAAAGTCGCGCGCTTTAGCGACGGCGAAGTGATGGTGGAGATCATGGAGAATGTGCGCGGACGCGACGTGTTCGTGCTGCAATCCACCTGCACGCCCACCAACGATAATTTGATGGAAGTGATGGTGATGGTGGATGCGTTGAAGCGCGCTTCCGCCGGCCGCATTACCGCCGCGATCCCCTATTTGGGTTACGCGCGCCAAGACCGCCGGCCGCGTTCGGCGCGGGTAGCGATCACCGCCAAGGTCGTGGCGAATATGCTGACTACCGCCGGTGTGGATCGTGTGCTGACGATGGATCTGCACTCGGATCAGATACAGGGGTTTTTTGATATCCCGGTGGACAATGTTTACGCCTCACCGATTTTGCTGGGCGATGTGTGGAAACAGAATTATCAGAACTTGATCGTCGTGTCGCCCGATGTGGGCGGCGTGGTGCGGGCGCGGGCCTTGGCCAAGCGCATGGAAGCGGAGCTGGCCATCATCGACAAGCGCCGCCCCAAGCCCAATGTGGCGAAAGTAATGAATATTATCGGCGAAGTGCAAGGCCGCACCTGCGTGCTGATGGACGACATGGTGGATACCGCCAACACGCTGTGCGAAGCGGCGCAGGCCTTGAAAGATAATGGCGCGGCGCGCGTGGTCGCGTACTGTACCCATCCGGTCTTGTCCGGCCCGGCGATTGAGCGCATCAGCAACTCGCACTTGGATGAGTTGGTGGTGACGGACACCATTCCATTGCGCGATGAGGCGAAGCTTTGCGGCCGCATTCGTCAGCTGTCGGTCGCCGAGTTGCTGGCTGAAACCATGCAACGCATTAGTAACGAGGATTCAGTGTCCTCGCTGTTTACCGAATAGTTTTTCGTGTCGGGGTGCTGCCCTGGCATTTACCCGAGCTTGTCTGGTCGCGGACAGGCTCATTATTAGGAGGGTCATCATGTTATTTGAAGTGAATGCCAATACGCGCAATTTGCAGGGAACGGGTGCGAGCCGCCGTCTGCGTCTTGCGGGCAAAGTACCGGCCATCGTGTATGGTGCGGACAAGCCTGCCGCGAACATCGAGCTTGATCACAACACCATCGTGCAGCAACTGCGCAAGGAAGCGTTTCACGCTTCGATCCTTTCGCTCAATCTGGATGGCGCCAAGGAACAAGTGCTGTTGCGCGACGTGCAATTCCATCCGTGGAAGAAGCTGATTCTGCACATCGACTTTCAACGCGTGAATCCGAACCAAAAGATTCACATGAAAGTGCCGCTGCATTTTAAAAATGCCGAATTGTCCCCGGGCGTGAAGCTGGGTGGCGGCAACGTGACGCACATCTTGAACGAAGTCGAAGTGTCGTGCTTGCCGAAAGACTTGCCCGAGTTCATCGAGGTCGATTTGTCCGAAATGACTGCAGGCCATTCGATGCACCTGTCCGAGGTGACCCTGCCAAAGGGCGTAGAGTTCGTGAGCCTGACCCACGGCACCGACCAAGCCATCGCGGCGTGCGTCATCCCGCGCGGCGTGGCTGAAGAAGAAACCACTGCCGCCGCACCTGCCGCCGCTGCGGCAGCCGCACCAGCAGCAACGCCGAAGGCTTCTTGATTCGACTTGCGGCCTAGCGAAAGCCCGTCCTAGGCAATCTGGGACGGGCTTTTTTTCGTAGATGCGTAAGAACGCTAGCCGCGAATTTACGCGAATTGACGCCAATTTGAGGAGCAAGTGAGCAAATAGGCCAGTGGAAAATAATTCGCGCTAATTGGCGTTAATTCGCGGCTAAATATGGCTTTTATTAAACATGACCCCCATTCGTCTCATTGCTGGCCTCGGTAACCCGGGCCGTGAATACGCCGACAACCGCCACAACGTGGGCTTTTGGTTCGTTGACGAAATTGCGCGCAAGGCGGGGGCGAGCTTGCGCGCCGAGAGCCGGTTTCATGGCTTGGCGGCGCGCGTGAATTTGCAAGGGCATGAAGTCTGGTTGTTCGAGCCGCAAACTTATATGAACGTCAGCGGCCAGGCGGTGATAGCTTTGGCCGGCTTCTACAAGATCGCGCCGGAAGAAATCCTGGTGGTGCACGATGAGCTGGATTTGCCGCCGGGCAGCGCGCGCTTGAAGCGCGGTGGCGGGGCGGGCGGCCACAACGGCTTGAAACACATCATCGCGCACACCGGCCCGGATTTTTGGCGGCTGCGCATCGGCATCGGCCATCCCGGCAACAAAGATGCGGTCGCCGATTTTGTGCTGCATCGGCCCAGCCAGCCGGAAGAAGAATTGATTCGCGCTGCGCTGGATGAAAGTTTATGCACGCTGCCTTTGCTTGCGGCGGGCGACATGGCGGGCGCGATGCACCGCTTGCACACCAAACCTAAACCATAAGAGAGCACCATGAGTCTTCAATGTGGAATCGTCGGTCTGCCCAATGTGGGCAAGTCCACGCTATTTAACGCCATCACCAAGGCGGGCATCGCGGCGGAGAATTATCCTTTCTGCACCATCGAGCCGAACGTCGGCATAGTCGAAGTGCCCGATCCGAGGCTGACGCAATTGGTGGCCATCGTGAAGCCGCAAAAAATTCAGCCGGCGGTAATCGAGTTTGTGGACATCGCCGGTTTGGTCGCGGGCGCCTCCAAAGGGGAAGGGCTGGGCAATCAATTCCTGGCCAATATCCGCGAGACCGATGCCATCGCGCATGTGGTGCGCTGTTTCGAGAACAACGACATCGTGCATGTGGCGGGCAAGATCGACCCGATATCCGATATCGAAACCATCAACACCGAGTTGGCCTTGGCTGATCTTTCCAGTGTGGAGAAAGCCCTGCATCGCTATCAAAAAACGGCACGCTCCGGCGATAAGGATGCGGCGAAAATGGTGGCGGTGCTGGAGCCGGTGCTGGCGCAACTCAACCAAGCCAAGCCGGTGCGCGGCCTGAAATTGGATGAAGAGCAGTTAGCGCTGTTAAAGCCGCTGTGCCTGCTCACCCTCAAGCCCACGATGTATGTGGCGAATGTGGACGAGCACGGCTTCGAGAACAACCCCTTTCTCGCGCAAGTCCAGGCCTACGCGCAAGTCGAGCATGCGCCGGTGGTGGCGATCAGCGCGCAAATGGAAGCTGAGATCGCCGATTTGCCGGACGAAGACATCAAGCTGTTTCTGGCGGATATGGGCATGGAAGAACCGGGCCTGAATCGTCTGATCCGCGCCGCGTATGATCTGTTGGGCTTGCAGACGTATTTCACCGCCGGCGTGAAAGAAGTGCGCGCTTGGACCATCCATAAAGGCGACACCGCACCGCAAGCCGCCGGCGTGATCCACACCGATTTCGAGCGCGGCTTCATTCGCGCGCAGACCATTAGCTTCGACGACTTC
>MEQN01000140.1:988-1257 GCA_001770235.1 Betaproteobacteria bacterium RBG_16_58_11 | reverse complement strand
ACGTATAAGCTGTTGCGCTTATCCCGGCACAAGCAGGGCTAAGCGTGAAGCGCATCCTGAGATGCCCTGGCATGGCTATCAATTTTGCCGGCATCTATGACTGAGCAGGCTACTGCACAAATTTTCCGCCATGCCAATACCGGGCGGGGCCGTATGTGAGAAACCATCCAACAGCCTGTTGGACAATTGCAGCGCATGGAACAACCGCCCCCTGTCTGGCATTGAGTGTCTGGCATTGAGTAGCCCGGGCGGGAATCGCGAAGTGTGGA
>MEQN01000140.1:839-960 GCA_001770235.1 Betaproteobacteria bacterium RBG_16_58_11 | reverse complement strand
AAAGCCGGATATTCA
Source organism: Betaproteobacteria bacterium RBG_16_58_11 (assembly GCA_001770235.1). Taxonomy (GTDB): domain Bacteria; phylum Pseudomonadota; class Gammaproteobacteria; order Burkholderiales; family Thiobacteraceae; genus RBG-16-58-11. Next base: position 945 of record MEQN01000140.1, on the reverse strand, counting down.
AGCTGACCGGATTATCGTCTTTCAAGAAAAGACCATCCGCCGTACTTGGCACAACGAGGAATGGTGGTTTTCGGTAGTCGATGTCTGCGGCGTGCTAACCGAGAGC
>MEQN01000140.1:637-787 GCA_001770235.1 Betaproteobacteria bacterium RBG_16_58_11 | reverse complement strand
TCGTGACGTTTTGTCACGGGTTGAAACTCGCAGCTCCAGATGGAAAACAGCGCATCACTGACTGCGCTAACACCGAGGGATTATTCCGCATCATCCAATCCATCCCCTCGCCCCGGGCCGAACCCTTCAAGCGCTGGCTGGCGCTGGCGG
>MEQN01000140.1:468-629 GCA_001770235.1 Betaproteobacteria bacterium RBG_16_58_11 | reverse complement strand
CGGGTGAAGGAAATCGAGAATCCCGAGCTGGCCAGCGCCCGTGCCCGCGAGCTGTACCAGGCCAAGGGTTACTCGCAGGCGTGGATCGAAAAGCGGCTGCGTTCGATTGCCGTGCGCGGCGAGCTGACCGACGAATGGAAGGCGCGCGGTGTACAGGAGGG
>MEQN01000140.1:0-388 GCA_001770235.1 Betaproteobacteria bacterium RBG_16_58_11 | reverse complement strand
GGCTGAGCAAAGTTAAAACCGGCAACAACCTGCGCGACCATATGACCGATCTAGAACTGATCTTCAGCATGCTGGGCGAAGCCGGCACCACGGAAATCGCGCGCCGAAAAAACGCGCAGGGTTTTATGGAAAATCGTTCTGCCGCCAAGGAGGGCGGCGCCATCGCCGGCAATGCGCGCAAGGCGCTGGAGGCCAAAAGCGGCCGGCCCGTAGTGAGTGGCGACAACTTTCTGGAACTGTCGTCAACAAGCGAAACACAAGCGCGGCTGGGGAGCGGCGCAGATGCGGCTAGCACTGTTGCCGAAGCAGGCAAGCAATCCGCAAAATTTGCCAAAGGTAGGAAATCCAAAGAGCGGAAAGCGTGAGTCACACTTTCCGCGCCGTCGGG
>MEQN01000139.1:32497-32886 GCA_001770235.1 Betaproteobacteria bacterium RBG_16_58_11 | reverse complement strand
CCGAGCACATCGTCCGCCAGGGTGATCCCTTGCATCGACTCGGTTTCGAACACCTGGCCGAAGCCGCCGGGAATGCCGCCCTCGAACACATAACGTCCCGCCGGGCCATCGCAACTGGGCATGGCGAGGTTGATCTCGGTGCCGAACCAGCCGCGCGGCTCGCCGCCGAAGTGGTAATGCAGGGTCAGCACGCTCCCCTCCAGGCGGTAGTTTTTATTCACCTTCAGCACTTCCACCGCCGCCTCGAACCGCGCGTCTAATCCGGTGCTATCGATTTCCTGATAGTCGAGCGCATACGGCGGCGTGTGGCTTTCCGGCTGGTCGGCATCGAGCCAGCTATCACGGAACATCGCGCGTGGGTTTTGATCGACCTGCATGTCTTCCGGGCC
>MEQN01000139.1:26838-32485 GCA_001770235.1 Betaproteobacteria bacterium RBG_16_58_11 | reverse complement strand
AAACTCACCCGGTCATGCGCCGAGGTAATGCCCTCGCCATCGTGTGCGTTATTCTGCTCACCCAGATGAATCTTGCGGTAGTAGTGCTCATCCTGACGCGCCAGGGAATCGCCGAAATTATGATTCAGCGCATAGGCATCGAGTTCGGCGATGGTCGCGCTGCCATCGAGGCGAAAAATCGCTTGCAAGGATTCATTGTGCACAAGCAACTCATCTTGGCCGTCCAGATCGAGATCGTAAACTTCACGCGCCGGCCGCTGATCCAACTCATCCAGGCGCCGCTCCAAGCGCACCATGGCTTGGTACACCGCGCGCCGCAGATGCGGCAGATACAGCCCGCCGAACAGTCCATGCCAGTAAGCATCGTTGGCCTGGGCCTGGTAGAGCAGATCGAGCAGCTCAGCGTGTTTGGCGTGGCCATGCAAGGCATGCAGCCGCTGCGACAGGCCGAGCATGCGCTTGTGCATCCAGTTCGACTCGGGATAGCGGGTGAGGAAATTTTTCCAGATGCCGCCGCGCAAGAACGCCTTATGCTGCTCGAAGCGGCCTTGCTGCTTGGCCTCATGCACCAGCTCGGCGTAAGTATTGGCGGCCTGCGCCGGCAGCGTCCATTCGTTCATCTCGATATAAGAAGCCGTGGGCAAGTACACCACGCCGCGCGTCTTGGCCTGGGCGTGATACTCGTCGTAACGCTGGGTGCGAATAATGTTTGATGCGAGCACACCCTCGATGAATTGCTTGAGCCAGCCCTTCTCATACACCCATTCATAGGTTTCGGGCCAGATGCCGAATTTTTCGATGTCGTCGAAATACACGGCGGCGACTTCCTGCTCCATTTGCGCTTGGCTCTCGATGTAGCGCACCGCTTCATCGGCGGGGGAAAACGGCAAGCGGTAGCGCAGCGCTTCGGAAATCGGGAACAGATCGAGCCGCCGCCCGTCTTCTTCCGTGGTGTAAAAGCCATTCAATTCTTCGATGCGCTTGCCGGTGCACAGAAAGTGATAGTCATCGACCGTCACATAGTCGATGCCGGCATCGGCCAGCGCCGGCACCACGGTGGCTTCCCACACGCGCTCGGTGAGCCAAGCGCCCTTGGGCCGCGCGCCAAGCTTTTTCTCCAGCTTATCGGAGAGGGTTTTGATCTGGCCGATGCGATCGCGATTGGGGATCACCGCCAGCACCGGCTCGGTATCGCCCGCGCCGAACAACTCTGCCTGGCCGCGCGCAACCATTTCATGCAACAGCGCCATGTCCTGCGGAAAATGTGCGAGCAGGAAATCCAACAACCAGCCGGAAAAATGCACCGTGAATTTGAAATCGGGATAGCCATGCAGCGTTTCGATGAAGGGCCGATAGCAGCGGCGATGCGCATCTTCCACCACCTCGTGAAAATTCCCCACCGGCTGGTGGGCATGCACGCCCAACAATAAAGAGATTCGGCTCATCGTTGTTTCAGTTTCCTGTTGCTAGCTTCCGCGCCGCATGGTTCCACCCGCCTCGGCCGAGGCGGCGCTGCCTTGGCTGATCGGATGCTCCAGCGCAACGGGTACCGGTAATTGCAGATGCTGGTATAAGTTTCTCAAATTGGAACGGAACAGCGCGTCGAACATCGCCACGCTGTGCGACGGGTTGTAATCCCCAAACCACCAGAACCAATCGGAGCTTTCGCAATCGGCCAACTGGCGCGAGGCGGCGGCGCGCTCCTGCACCGACAAGCGCCCGCTCCCCATGACGAGATCATAACTTTGTTTGGCTGCGCAAAGCAAATCCCATGCGCGGTTTTTATCGTGCTCGCCGATCCAGGTGGCCAGGTTGCCGTACACCCAACTGCCCGCCACCACCTGCGGCAGATGGCCCACGCGCGTGCACAGCGCGGCGCTGTCTGCGCAGCGCGCCAGATAATCCGTGAACGTCGTCAAACGAATATGTGGATGCTCGGCCAGCGCTTCATACAGCTCGGACAAGAAGTAGTAGCCGTTGTAGGGATAGTATTCCCAGGCGTTTTCGCCATCGAGAATCACCGACACCACGGGATTTTCCCCTTGCTCGGTGCGCTGATAAATCGACTCCAGTTCATTGACGAAATTCGCCACCGCGTCGCGCCCGTACCATTTCGCATACTCGAAGCCGATCAGATCGGAGAGCCGGTCATCACGGAAGAAGCAATGAATCTGTTGCGCGGCGTCATGCACGCGATACGGCCGGTACAGGTATTCCGCCTTCTCGGGCACCTGGCCATGAGATTGACGCAGACTATTCACCAGCACGCCTTCGCCGGTGGCGGCCCATTTCACGCCATGCTGCGCCAGCAGCATGAGCGACGCCTGCGATACCGCGCCTTCCGCCGGCCACATGCCGCCCGGGCGGCGCCCGAAGCGCGCCTCGTGCGAGGCAAAAGCGGACTCGATGTGGAACGCCATGCGCTCGACGCCGCCGGGATAGGCCGGCGTTTCCGGCAAGCTGGAATCGGGCAGCGCTTCGCGCGCGCTTTTTATATCGATCAAGAGCGGCGCGATCGGATGATAGTGCGGCGTGGTGGAAATCTCGATGCGCCCTTCCTCCAGCAGCTTGCGATAGCGCGGAATCAGGCCCGCGATCAACTCGCCGTACAACTCGAACAGCAAGCGCCGATCGGTGTAGCTGAACAACGCGCCTTGGCTCATCAAGCGTGGAATCAATTCGGTGTTGCGGCGCACCGACTCACCGGTCCAGATCAGGTGATACCAGGTCACCAGATCGGCGAGATATTGCCCCGACAAGTACTCGAAGTGCTTATCCTCGTGCAAATCGATTTCTTGAAACAGCTTGAGCAGCCGCCGATAGGGCGGGTAGGGCTCGATCATGGTGATATGGTTGCAGCGGAAGCAGCGATCGAGCAGCAGGTTGCGCTCCTCCGGCGAGAGATCATTCATATCCTCGCGCGCCAGCAAGCGCAGCAGGGGATCGCGTATCTCGCCGGTTTTGAATTGGCGCGAGTAGTCCTCCAATTGGTCGAGCAGCACCGGCACGAAATTCACCACCGCCCGCGCTTGCGGGTTTTGTTCCAGGTGGTAAGCCATGTCGGTGTAGTCTTTGGCCGCGTGCAAATAAGTCCAAGGCAAGACGAACTCGCCATTGGCATAGTTGCGGTAATCCGGCTGGTGCATGTGCCAGCACAGGATCAGATTCAATTTGCGGGGCGATTCACTCATGTTTGGGGTGTCGATAAAACGTTGTCACACCCACCTTATCGGCACGACAACTCGTTGACTTGAGGCTGCGCGTTTGCGGGAGAGAGGGTTTTGGTCTCGCTTCGCGTTTGTGGTTGCCCTCTCTCCGGCTCTTCACCCGCAAGGGGTACGCCGGTGGGTGCCCCGCTGCTGCGCAGCGACCCTTCCGCAGTCCCGCAAGCGGGAGAGAGGGACGGAGTCTCGCTTCGCGAGTAATTATCTTACGTGGTGGATATACTGGCCGAGCATTTCCGGTGTAATCAGCGTCACGCCTTTGTCGGTCACGTAAAATCGCTCGGCATCCTTGATAGGGTCAAAGCCCACTTCCAGACCGTCCGGAATGCGGCAACCCTTATCCACCACCACGCGGCTCAAACGCGCATAACGGCCGATATCCACATTCGGCAAAATCACCGAATCGGTCACTTCGGAATACGTATTTACCCGCACATTCGAAAACAGCACCGAGCGCCGTACGATCGCGCCGCTGATAATGCAGCCGCCGGATACCATCGAATCGACCGCCATGCCGCGCCGCTCTTCGTCATCGAACACGAATTTGGCCGGCGGCAACTGCTCTTGGTAAGTCCAGATCGGCCATTTATGATCATAGAGATTGAGATCGGGCGTGATTTTGGCCAACTCCATGTTGGCTTCCCAATACGCTTCGATCGTCCCCACATCGCGCCAATAGGGCGCGCCGTTCTGCACCCCGACACAGCTTTCGGAAAAGCGGTGCGCGAACACGCGATAACGCGACACCAGATAGGGAATAATATCCTTGCCGAAATCGTGCTCGGAGTTTGGATCGTCCGCATCGCGAATCAATTGCTCATACAAGAATTTGGCGTTGAAAATGTATATCCCCATGCTCGCCATCGCGCGCGACGGGTCGCCCGGCATGGGGGTGGGATGCTCCGGCTTCTCGTTGAAATCGACGATGCGCTGATACTCGTCCACGCTCATCACGCCGAACGCTTGCGCATCCTCGATCGGCACATCCAGGCAAGCGATGGTGAGATCGGCGGCGGAGGCCGCGTGCGAGGCGAGCATTTCGCCGTAGTCCATTTTGTAGATGTGATCGCCGGCCAGGATCAGCACGAACTCCGGCGCATAGTGGCGCAGGATGTCCATGTTCTGGAACACCGCGTCCGCCGTGCCCTTGTACCATTCGGCCTCGATGCGCTGCTGCGCCGGCATCAAATCGATGAACTCGTTGAATTCGCCGCGCAAGAAACCCCAGCCGCGCTGCATGTGCTGAATCAGGCTATGCGCTTTGTATTGAGTCACGACGCCGATGCGCCGGATGCCCGAGTTCAGGCAATTGGACAAGGGGAAATCGATAATGCGGAATTTGCCGCCGAACGGCACCGCCGGCTTGGCGCGCCAATCGGTGAGATGCTTCAGGCGGCTGCCGCGCCCCCCGGCCAGAATCAGCGCAACCGTATTCTTCGTCAGCAGGCTGACGAACCGGGGGTACTCTTTTTGCTTCTTCAGCTCTTCGTCTTGGGAACTCATTGTCTGATTCTAGTTGATGCGGGAGCTATACGCCAAAGGGAAACTCGATGAAAAGGCCGGTAAGCGCGCAAGGCTTCAAGAACTGGGTATGATGTCTATAATTTCGTTACACGCTGATGAATCCGTTCAGCCGCGCAACCTACTAAAATGAAACCAATGAAACACGACATCCCGCTCAAAGTCAATCACGCAGCCCAAGCCTTGCTCGCTGCCCGCTCGCACGATCCTTTCGCCTATCTCGGCCTGCACCAAGAGGGGGCGGGCTGGGTAATTCGAGTATTCGCGCCGCACCACATCAAGGCGGCGCTTTTTCTCGATGGGGCTTGGGCGCCGCTCACCCGAATCCTCCCCGAAGGGCTGTTCGAATGGCGCGGCGCAACGGCGCCCGCCGCGCCCTATCGCATTCAACTCGACGATGGCCATGTGACGCGTGAAGTGCATGACCCCTACTGCTTCCCTAATCCCATCAGCGAGCATGATCTATACCTGTTCGGCGAGGGCCGGTTTTATCAAGCTTACCGCATGCTCGGCGCGCAGCCGATGGCCTTGCAAGGCGTGCAAGGCGTCAGTTTCGCGGTATGGGCGCCCAATGCGGAGCGCGTCAGCGTGGTGGGCGATTTCAATCGCTGGGATGGCCGCGCCCACCCCATGCGCACGCTCGGGGCGAGCGGCGTGTGGCAGCTTTTCATTCCCGATTTGGCGCCAGGCTGTCTGTATAAATTCGAAATCCGCAACCGCCATACCGGCAATGTGTTCGTCAAAACCGACCCCTATGCGCAAGCCTTCGAGCTGCGCCCCAGCACGGCGGCGCGGGTCGCCCCGCTGCCGCGCCATGAATGGAGCGACGCCGCTTGGCTGGAACGGCGCAAAGCTTTGGATTGGCTGCATGCGCCGTGCAACATCTATGAGATGCAAATCGG
>MEQN01000139.1:22954-26756 GCA_001770235.1 Betaproteobacteria bacterium RBG_16_58_11 | reverse complement strand
GGCTACACGCATATCGAGCTCATGCCCTTGTCCGAGCATCCGCTGGATGAATCCTGGGGCTACCAGGCGACCGGCTACTTCGCGCCCACCAGCCGCTATGGCGCGCCGGACGACTTGCGCGCCTTTATCGACGCCTGCCACCAAAGCGAGATCGGCGTGATTCTGGATTGGGTGCCCGCGCATTTCCCCCGCGACGACTGGGCGCTGGCGCAATTCGACGGCACCGCGCTGTTTGAGCACGCCGACCCGCGCCTCGGCACGCATCAAGATTGGGGCACGCTGATCTTCAATTACGGCCGGCGTGAAGTGAAAAGCTTCCTGCTCGCCTCGGCGCATTACTGGCTGAATGAATTTCACATCGACGGCATTCGCGTCGATGCGGTGGCCTCGATGCTCTACCTCGACTATTCGCGAAAAGAAGGCGAATGGCTGCCCAACCGCTTCGGCGGGCGCGAGAATCTGGAAGCGATCGAATTCCTGCGCGACTTCAACGTGATGGTGCACGAGCAATTTCCCGGCGCGCTCACCATGGCGGAAGAATCCACTTCCTGGCCCATGGTGTCGCGCCCGACTTATCTCGGCGGCTTGGGCTTCTCCATGAAGTGGAATATGGGCTGGATGAACGACACGCTGAGCTATTTCGAGCACGATCCGGTGCACCGGCGCTTTCACCATAACCAGCTCACCTTCGGCCAGCTCTATTCCTATACCGAAAATTTCGTGCTGCCGTTTTCGCACGACGAAGTGGTGCACGGCAAGCGCTCGCTGCTGGATAAAATGCCGGGCGACGCGTGGCAAAAGTTCGCCAATCTGCGCCTGCTGTTCACCTATCAAGCCACCTACCCCGGCAAAAAACTCAACTTCATGGGTAACGAGCTGGCCCAGGGCCAGGAGTGGGGCGTGGGCCGCGAATTGGATTGGTGGCTATTGGCGCGCGATTGGCACAAGGGCATACAAACCTGCACGCGCGATCTGAACCATCTCTATCGCAACACTCCGGCCCTGCACGATCTCGATTTCACGCATGAGGGTTTTCACTGGATCGACTGCCACGACGCCGATCAATCCACGCTGAGCTATGTGCGCCGCGCGCGTAGCGGTGAGTTCGTGGTGGTCGCACTCAATTTCACGCCGGTGCCGCGCAAAAATTATCGCCTCGGCGTGCCGCGCGCGGGCGTGTATCGCGAGCTCTTCAACAGCGACTCCAGCTATTACGGCGGCGGCAACCTGGGCAACGGCTCGGGCATCGAGGCCAAGGCGGGAAGCTGGATGGGCTACCCGGCATCGGTCAACCTTACCTTGCCGCCGATGGCAGGCATTATTTTAGTGCTGGCTTGAACGAATAAATACAGAAAAAGCTGAACCGCAAAGGACGCGAAGGTACGCGAAGGAAAATCATGTATGCCCTTCCTTTGCGTCCTTTGCGGTGAAATGTTCTTCGGAAAACCCCCTACTCCTAAAGAAGCAATGTTTTTTGCCGTAACAACATGCACTTGGCATTGACAAGGATAGACGCATGGCTGCTCTGACCCGCTCTCCCGCCTGGAAGGCGCTTAAAACCCATCACAAACTGATGGCAAACGTCCAAATGCGCGATCTGTTCGCGCAGGACGCCCAGCGCTTCGATAAATTCAATCTGCGCTTTAACGACCTGCTGCTCGATTACTCGAAAAATCTCGTCACCGATACGACCCTGCGCTTGCTGTTTGATTTGGCGCGGCAAGCGGAACTGCCGGCGTGGCGCGAGCGCCTGTTCGCGGGCGACAAAATCAACTTCACCGAAAACCGCGCCGTGCTGCACACCGCGCTGCGCAATCGCAGCAACCGCCCGATCAAAGTTGCTGGCCGCGATGTGATGCCGGCGGTGAACAAGGTGCTGGCGCACATGCGCGATTTCAGCGAGCGCGTGCGCAGCGGACAATGGGAAGGCTACACCGGGCAGGCCATCACCGACATCGTGAACATCGGCATCGGCGGCTCCGATCTTGGCCCGGTGATGGCGACCGAAGCGCTCAAACCTTACGCCGCGCCGCAGCTCCAAGTGCATTTCGTCTCCAACATCGACGGCACGCATCTCGCGGAAACGCTCAAACCGCTCAAGCCGGAAACGACCTTGTTCATCGTCGCCTCCAAGACTTTCACCACCCAGGAAACGCTGACCAACGCCCGCTCCGCGCGTGACTGGTTCCTGACCGCCGGGAACGAAAAAGCCATCGCCAAGCATTTCGTCGCCGTCTCCACCAACACCAAAGAGGTGAAAGCCTTCGGCATCGACCCGGCGAACATGTTCGAATTCTGGGATTGGGTCGGCGGCCGCTATTCGCTCTGGTCGGCGATCGGCCTGTCGATCGCGATCTATCTCGGCATGGATCAGTTCGAAGCCCTGCTCGGCGGCGCGCACGCCATGGACGAACATTTCCGCAGCACGCCGCTGGAGCAGAATCTGCCGGTGGTGATGGGCCTGCTCGGCGTGTGGTACGGCGACTTTTTTGACGCGCAATCGCATGCCGTGCTGCCCTATGATCAATACCTGCACCGCTTCCCCGCCTACTTGCAGCAACTCGATATGGAGAGCAACGGCAAGCGCGTGCGCCGCGACAAAAAAACCGTGGATTACCACACCGGCCCGGTGCTGTGGGGCGAGCCCGGCACCAACGGCCAGCACTCGTTTTACCAACTGATCCACCACGGCACGAAAATCATTCCCGCCGATTTTCTGGCCCCGGCGCAAAGCCAGCATCCGCTGGGCGAACATCACCCGATTTTGCTTTCCAACTTCTTCGCGCAGACCGAAGCGCTGATGAAAGGCAAGACCGAAGCCGAAGTGCGCGCGGAACTGGAAGCGGCCGGGATCACGGGTCGAAAACAGGATCAACTCGCCCCGCACAAAGTCTTCCCCGGCAATCGCCCAACCAATTCCATCCTATTCAAGCAACTCGACCCCGCCACCCTGGGCGCGCTGATCGCGCTGTATGAGCACAAGGTATTCGTGCAAGGCGTGATCTGGAATATCAACTCATTCGATCAATGGGGCGTGGAGCTGGGCAAGCAACTGGCGCAGACAATTCAGCCGGAGTTAAAAGACGGCGCGAAGGTGCAGAGCCACGACAGCTCGACCAATGGACTGATCAATTACTATAAATCGCTGCGCTAATGGTTAGCCACAGTTACGGCCGCTTGCGCCGAACCTGATCCAGCTTTTCGCACAGATCGCCAATCCCTTGCGCCATGCGCGGCGTGGCACGGTGCAGGGTGTCGGCATTCAGGTAAAACACCTTAGCCTGGCGTACCGCTTCTAATTGCTTCATTTCACGCCACGGCGCTAAGCGCGCCTCACGCTCGTTCAGCGCGCCGCTCGCCACGATCGCTTGCGGGTTGCGCGCCAGCAGCGATTCCATGGATACCGTGGGGGTGAGGCCGGTTAAATCGGCGAATACATTGCGCCCGCCGCACAATTCGATGGCGCGGCTGACGAGGTGCGCTTGGCCGATGGCCATCAGCGGCTGATGCCATATCTCGTAGAACACGGTGACCGGTTGGCGCGCGCGATATTTCGATTCGAGCAAGCGAATTTGATTGCGGTACTGGCTGGCGGCGCGCGTGGCTTCATAGCCGGTGCCGGCCAACTCGCCAATCAGCAGCAGGTGGCGCGCAATGTCATCCAACTTGCGCGGCTCGAGTGCGAGCACTTTAAAACCCAACTGTTCCAGGCGTTCAACATCGCCGCGTGGATTGCCGGAAATCCAGGCCAGAATGAGATCGGGTTTAAGCAGCGCCACCCGCTCCAAATCGATTTTGGAAT
>MEQN01000139.1:18203-22895 GCA_001770235.1 Betaproteobacteria bacterium RBG_16_58_11 | reverse complement strand
CAGCTTGCCGCCCGCGCCGGCGGCGAAGACAAGCTCGGTCAAATGCGGGGTGAGGCCGATGATGCGGGTCGCGGGTTGAGGGAGCGTGATGCGTTTGCTGCGATCGTCGGTGACCGTGATGGCGGCGGTTGCGGCATGTGAGAAAAGCAGCGTTGCCAAAAGCAGGCAAGGTGCGCCATGGCGCAGGAGATCGATGGTGGTGATGCGTTCAGTCATGAAAATAAAAATAGCGCTTCACCACGGAGTAAAACAAGAACATTTCACCGCCAAGGACGCAAAGGTACGCAAAGGTTCTTTTCAATACCCCCTTGAGGGGTAAAAATCCAGAGCGGGTTTACTTTGCGTACCTTTGCGTCCTTTGCGGTTATCGCTTTTGGCACTTGTTTTCCTCCGCGTCCTCCGCGGTGAAGCATTTGAATCAACTCCCCGCCCACTTGGCAATGGTCAGCAGCAGCAACAGCCCCAACCAGAGCGAAATCGCACGCCAGATCAGGCTCACTGCGCTATCCAGGTAATCGGCATCGGGTTCCTCACCCAAGCCTAATTCATGCCGATAATAAATTTGGCCGTCGACCTCCAGCGGGTCGCCCAGCCGCACGCCCAGCGCACCGGCGCCGCTGGCGAGGATGATGCCTTGGGAGGGGTTCGCCCACTTGGCCGCTTGCTCCTGCCAGCAGCGAATCGCGTCTTCGAAATCGCCGACCACGGCGAAGCTCACCGCCGTCAGGCGCAGGGGCAGCCAGTCCAGAAAACGAAATGCGGTGTCGGAAAAAATCCCGAAGCGGCCATATTCCTGATGATCGAGCGCGCCCCATTTTTGGTGCAGGATATGCGCCAGGCGATACAACAGCGCACCCGCCGGGCCAAGCACGGCAAACCAGAAAAACACGCCGAAAAATTGACGGTGCGCGCAGAGCAATAATTTCTCCATGCCAATCTTGGTGAGCGAGACGGCGTTGAAATCCGCGATCGAGCGGCCCTCCCAATCCCCCAAAAGCTTGCGCGCCGTATCAAGATCGTGATCGCGCAACGCTGCTGCGAGCTTTCCCGCGGATTGGGTGAATAGGCTGCAACCCAGGGTTAAATACAGCACGCCGACATTGAACAGCAGCGCCAGAAAAAAATTGGCGCGATACAAAAAGAAATAGAAAATCGCCAGCGCCAGCACCGGCGGCAAGATGCCCAAGCCCCAGGCCAGGAGGCCATAACGATAACGCCCGGCATTGAAATGGCGCTCCAGGAAATTGCCGTAGCGTGCGAAGTACACATAGAGCTGAACCCGATGCGTGAGCGGCCGGAAATGCTCCAACAACATCACGGCGACCAGCGAAAAGAAACTCATTGCTTCATCTCCACGGTGAGCACGCCGACGCGCGTTACTTCCAGCGGGCTGTCATACAACTCGACGGCCGGCATCGCTATGTCGCGATTCTGCGTCTTGAGGTAATCGTACAGGGCCTGGTAGGTCTTGCCCGGCGCGAGCAGCGCGGCGGCTTGCACCCGCCCCATCAATACCTGACGCTTGGCGATTTCACCGCGCAGCAACGGCGCGCGAATCGTCTCGCCTGGCTTGATCAAATAGCCAGTGTGCGCGCGAAGACTACCGCTCGCTACCCGGCGCGGATCGTCGAACAGCACATTGATCGATTGCCCTGGGGTGATGCCTTGCGCGTTTAACGCCTGCCAGACTTTTTGCTGGGTATCGGGCAATTTGGCCAGCTTGCCGCTATGTTCGAAATAAGCGTAGGTATAAGGCCCGCGCTCGCCCTGCTCGATCTGCACCGAATTAAAACCGCCCCACCACCCATACACCAGCAGCAAGGGCAGAATGAATGCGAGCAGTATGGGCAACCAGGTTTTATTAAGCAATGCGCGCTCAAGTGAAGTGAAAGAATATCGGAAAAGTGCTTTATTAAAGGCTTTGGAATGGCTTTCCGACCTCGCCTATAATAACTGATTCCCCTGCCGACATAAAAGGAATGCCATGTTGAAGAAGTTGCTCCTCCCCTTGCTCATGCTGTTGCCGCTGACTGCGGCGGCGGCGAACGACAATGCCGCCAGCGTCAAGGTCAAACCGGTCAAGGTCGGTGCGCATGCGTATTACGTGGAGGGGCTGCCGGGCGCGGCTTCCGCCGCCAATCAGGGCTATATGTCGAACGCCGGCTTTGTGATCACCCCGGCCGGCGTGGTGGTATTCGACTCGCTCGGCACGCCGCCGCTGGCGGAGGCCTTGATCGCCCAGATTCGCAAACTCACCCCGGCGCCGATCAAGCGCGTGATCGTAAGCCACTACCACGCAGATCATGTGTATGGCTTGCAGGCCTTCAAGGCGCTCGGGGCTGAAATCTGGGCGCATGAAAGCGGCAAGGAATATTTCGCTTCCGACGAATTGGAGCGGCGCTTGGCGCAGCGGCGCGACGAACTTTTTCCCTGGGTGGATGAAACCACCAAAGTGTTGCCGCCCGACCGCTGGCTCAGCAGCGACGAGGATTTTGAATTGGGCGGCGTGCAATTCGCGGTGCGCTTCGTCGGGCCGGCACATTCCCCCGAAGATCTCGCGCTGTTCGTGCAGCCAGACAATGTGCTCTATGCCGGCGATTTAGTGTTCAAAGGCCGCGTGCCCTACGTCGGCGCGGCCGATTCCAAATCCTGGCTCGCCTCGCTCGACAAGCTGCTCGCCTTCAAAGCAAAAGTCATGGTGCCAGGGCACGGCGGCGTCTCGCATAACGCCAAGAAAGACCTCTCCCTCACCCGCGACTATCTCATGTACCTGCGCAAAACCATGGGCCAGGCAGTGGCGGAATTGACACCGTTCGACGAAGCCTATGCCAAAACATCTTGGAAGAAATTCGAGAAACTGCCCGCCTTCAAGGAAGCCAACCGGGCGAATGCTTACAACACGTATATCTTGATGGAGAAAGAGTCGTTGAAGTAAATGTGAGGTGTGAAGGGAAAGGCGCGAGGTGTTGCCGGCGCCTTAGTCGCGCTTCACAAATCGTAAAAAATAATTCGTCTGCATCAGCGGCCGGTCTTCCGCCAGACGGAAGCCGGCTGCTTCGATTTCGCGGATCACCGCTGCCTTGTCGGCGCGCACATGCTCCATCACCCAGGCCGAGCTTTGTCCGGCTTTGCGTTCATAGTCGACGATGACCAGCGCCCCGTTCGGCTTCAGCCCGCGGTGGATCGAGGCCAGCATCTGCTTGGGAAATTCGAAGTGGTGATAGGTGTCGCACACGAACGCAATATCGACCGAGGCGAGCGGCAGCATGGCATCGGTCGCTTCGTTGACGATGCCGGATACATTCTTCAAGCCGCGCTGGCGCGCATTTTTCAGAATGTTGTCGATGAAAGTCTTGGAGATATCGACTGCGATCACTTGGCCCTTCACGCCGGCCTCGGGCGAAAACAGGCGTGTAAAGAGGCCGGTGCCCGCGCCAATATCAGCCACCACCATGCCGGGTTTGATGTCCACCGCAGCGACGATCTCAAAGCGCTTATCGAATACCTCGCGCCCGCCGCGTTCGAAACGCTCGACCCACTCCTCGAAATTGGGCTGCGCGAAAGGCGCGTTGATGCCCGGGCTGACGCTGGCCTCCTTGGCGCAGGCCGGAGCGAAGCTCGCCGCGAGCACGACCAGCAGCAGGAAGATTAATCGAGCCATATGGCACTCATTCACGCCGGCCGCTTGTTCGAGGTGGAAACCTTTCATGGCTGCTTTCCGCCTTGATTCGTTCAGATAGGGAGTCAGGCCGTGCCGGCGTTGCTGTCGGTGGGGCTATGGTAATAATCGCTCTCTTCGGCAAAATCGCGCAACTCATCATTGAGCAATTTCATGCGCTGCTCGGCGGTGGACACCTCGGCGCACGATTCGCAAAACGCATCGCCGCAGGGCTGATGCGTGAAGAGCCAGAATTGGATCGCACCCGCCAACAAGCCGGAGGCGACATCCCACGCATCGGCTTCTTTGTCTTGATCCATGAGTTGATTGCCAAGCTCGACCACGGCCGTCGCGGCTTGATCGAAAGGCGAAGTTTCGTTTTCAGGAGTTTCCATGGGAATGCCTATGGTAGTGGAACGGGAGAGAGCGCAGCTTAAGCCCGAGAGGGCTCGAAGGTCGCATCTAAATTGAGATCGTCGCAGTAGTCGAAAAACTCACCACGCAGCGTGGGGATATGGGTGCTGGCCGGCACGCCGACTTCCATCTGCACCGAAAACATTTGCGTGCCGGTATGCGGCGCGGGGTAGGTGTCGGTCGCCAGTTCTTCGATGTTGATGCCATAGCGCGCGAAAAATTTGGACAGGCTATGCACGATGCCGGGATGATCCAGCGCCACCACTTCCACATGATAGGGCAGCACCGGTTGGGTCAATTCGCGTGCGCGCGTGCGTTTGGCGACCATGCTCAAGCCCAACTGCACGCCGAGCGGTTCGAGTTGGCTCTCCAGCTTCGACAAGGCATGCCACGGCCCGGATACCAGCACCAGAATGGCGAACTGCCCGCCCAGCACCGACATGCGGCTTTGTTCGAGATTGCAGCCGGACTCGACGATCTTGCTGGAGAAGCGCTCGACGAGGCCTACCTGATCCTCGCCGGCGGCGGTGATGACTAAATAATCGTTGCTTGATTGCATAGACCCATCCTTGAACAAGCGCCCATTATACCTGCGGATGCGCCCGCTCCAGCTTGGAATG
>MEQN01000139.1:15759-18092 GCA_001770235.1 Betaproteobacteria bacterium RBG_16_58_11 | reverse complement strand
GCCGCTGGTGATGTTGTTCACCGAATACAGCAGCAAATCCGCTCCGCTGCTGACGATGGCTTCGATCGCCTTGAACGTGGCATCCACCGGCCCGCCGCCTTCTGCCTGCGCCTGTTTTTCCGCGCCCTGATCCGCCAGCACGATGCGCGCGTGCGGTATCTCGCCCGTCTCGGAGCACACCTTCAGCGACACCAGCTTGTAGGTTTCCTCTTGTAGCGCTTGAGCTTCATCGCTGACCAGGGCGTGCAAGTCCTCGTCGAAAATTTCGTGCTTCTTGTCGGCCAATTCCTTGAAGCGCGCAAACGCGGCGTTCACCGCATCTTCGGATGCAAGCTCGATGCCGATTTCCTGCAAGCGGGTACGAAACGCATTGCGGCCGGAATGCTTGCCCAGCACCATTTTATTGGCGCTCCAGCCCACATCTTCCGCGCGCATGATTTCGTAGGTTTGGCGGTGCTTCAACACGCCGTCTTGATGGATGCCCGATTCATGCGCGAAGGCATTCGCCCCCACAATCGCTTTGTTCGGCTGTACTGGGAAGCCGGTCACGCTCGATACCAAGCGCGATGCAGCGACAATTTGCGTGGTGTCGATGCGCGTATCGCAGGAGAAAAAGTCCTGGCGCGTGCGCACCGTCATCACGATCTCTTCCAGCGCGGCATTGCCCGCGCGTTCGCCCAAGCCGTTGATGGTGCATTCGACTTGGCGCGCGCCATTCATCACGGCGGATAAGGAATTCGCCACGGCCAGCCCCAAATCGTTGTGGCAATGCACCGAGAACACGGCCTTGTCCGCATTCGGTACGCGTTGACGCAAATTGCGAATCAGCTCGCCGAATTGCTGCGGCATGTTATAGCCCACGGTATCGGGAATATTCACCGTGGTGGCGCCGGCGGCGATCACCGCTTCCAACACGCGGCACAGAAAATCCAACTCGGAGCGACCCGCATCCTCGGGCGAGAATTCCACATTGTCGGTCCACTTGCGCGCCCACTGCACCGCCTTCACGGCTTGCTCGACGACTTGATCCGGCGTCATGCGCAGTTTCTTTTCCATATGGATCGGGCTGGTCGCGATGAAGGTATGAATGCGCCCGGAAGCCGCGCCCTTGATCGCCTCGCCGGCGCGATCGATATCGCGCTCCAGCGCGCGCGCCAAGCCGCAGACGGTGCTGTCTTTAATCACATCCGCCACGGCTTTGACCGACTCGAAATCGCCATTGGAAGCGGCCGGGAAGCCGGCTTCGATCACATCGACTTTCATGCGCTCCAGTTGCTTGGCGATGCGCACTTTTTCTTCGCGGGTCATGGACGCGCCGGGGCTTTGCTCGCCGTCGCGCAAGGTGGTGTCAAAAATAATCAAATGGTCTGTCATGAGAGGCTCCATGCATCTCGCGCCGCCTCAGTGTTCCAATGAGGCGTGGCGCAAAAAAATCAATTAAACCGGCAGTTTAGCCGATTCACCGAAAACAACAAATGTAAGGGGGAGTTTTTAGCGCGCGACGCGCAGCAGCAGGCTGGCCAACAGGACATTGGCCGGATAGGACACGAACTGATTGCGGGTAAAGGCGAACATGAGCGGAAATATATCGGCTTTTATTTAGCCACGCAAGAGTAACTTATTCCTGCTTGGACTTTGCTTCATCTCTTTTGGCAAAGCGAATCACCGTCATGACATAGCCGGACAAGGCATACGTCACGAAGAACAGGAACAACACCACCGGCGGCTTGTAGGCGAGCCAGGCGAAGCCGAGGATGATCAAGAGCAAGGCGACGAAAGGGATGCTCTTGCGCATATTCACTTCCTTGAAACTGTAATAGGGGATATTGCTCACCATGGAGAGGCCGGCAAAGAGGGTGACGCCCCAAGCCAGCCAAGTAAGATCCGTGCCCTTATATTCGAATTCAACGCAGACCCACACCAGCCCGGCCACCACGGCCGCCGCCGAGGGGCTGGGCAGCCCTTGGAACCAGCGCTTATCGGCCACGTCGAGTTGGGTGTTGAAGCGCGCGAGGCGCAGCGCAGCGCTGGCGCAAAAAATAAAGGCGGCGATCCAGCCCAGCTTGCCCATGCCCTTCAAGGCCCAGACATAGACCACCAGCGCCGGGGCGACGCCGAAGGAGACCATATCGGAGAGGCTGTCGTACTCCGCGCCGAACGGGCTTTGGGTGTGCGTCAGGCGCGCCACGCGGCCGTCGATGCCGTCCAGCACCATGGCCACGAAAATCGCCACCGCCGCATGTTCGAATTGACCATTCATCGCCTGCACGATGGCGTAAAAGCCGGCGAACAAGGCCGAGGTCGTGAACAAGTTGGGCAGCAGATAAATGCCC
>MEQN01000139.1:12351-15640 GCA_001770235.1 Betaproteobacteria bacterium RBG_16_58_11 | reverse complement strand
ACGCCCGAAAATAAAAATCGCCATATCCGTTTCCCTCTCTCCTGCTCTCCCCCGCAAGCGGGGGAGAGGGACTTAGGCTCGCTGCGCGAGTTTCATCTTATTCCAACTCAGCCAGCACGGTCTGACCCGCATAGATTTTATCGCCGATCACGACCCGCGGTTTCGACTCGGGCGGTAAGTACACATCGAGGCGCGAGCCGAAACGAATAAAGCCGTAACGCTGCCCAACCTGCAAATGCTCTCCGGCCTGGGTGTAGCACAGGATGCGCCGTGCGATCAGGCCGGCGACTTGCACCACCGTCATCGGCGCGCCGTTATCCATCTTCACCAGCACGGCATTGCGCTCATTCTCCAACGAGGCCTTGGGCAACACCGCATTCACGAACGCACCGGGGAAGTAGCGCACGTCTTCCACCGTGCCTGCGACCGGGCTGCGTTGGGAGTGGACATTGAACACATTCATGAACACGCTGATCTTGAGCGCGGGGAGGTTGCGATAGGGATCAGTGGTCTGCTCCACCACCACGACACGGCCATCTGCGGGAGAGAGCACCGCATGGGCATCGCTGCTTTCCGGCGTGCGCGGCGGATCGCGGAAAAATTGCAGCGCAAACACGAAAAACAGCCAGACGGGAAAGGCAGCCCATTTCCCAAACAGGAAATGCAGCGCAAGCGCCAGCAGCAAGGCGCCGGCCAAAAACGGCCAGCCCTCGCGGGCAATGATGGGATGGGGATACATGGCGTGAGCGGTAATCGGGGAGCAGTGAGCGGAAAAAACGGCTACTGCTTACCGTTTCCCGCTTCCTGCTTACCCATATTTAGTTTTTAGAAGAATCGACCAGCTTGTTCTTGCTGATCCACGGCATCATGCTGCGCAGCTTCGCACCCACGATCTCGATCGGGTGTTCGGCATTGAGGCGGCGGCGCGCATTCATCTCGGGGTAGTTCATGCGGCCTTCGACCACGAAATTCTTCGCGTAGGTGCCGTTTTGAATTTCGACCAGCGCTTGCTTCATTGCGGCGCGCGATTGTTCGTTAATGACTTTGGGACCCGTCACGTATTCGCCGTATTCCGCATTATTGGAGATGGAGTAATTCATGTTGGCGATGCCGCCTTCGTACATCAGATCAACGATCAGCTTCAGCTCGTGCAAGCACTCGAAATAAGCCATCTCCGGCGCGTAACCGGCTTCGACCAGCGTTTCAAAACCGGCCTTGACCAATTCCACCGCGCCGCCGCACAACACGGCTTGCTCGCCGAACAAATCGGTTTCGCATTCTTCGCGGAAGTTGGTTTCGATCACGCCGCCGCGAGTGCCGCCGTTGGCGCAGGAATACGATAAAGCGATTTGCAGTGCTTTTTTCGATACGTTTTGATGCACAGCAATCAGCGACGGTACGCCGCCGCCTTGCTTATATGTGGAGCGCACCAGATGGCCCGGGCCTTTGGGCGCAATCATGATCACATCCAAATCGGCGCGCGGCACGATTTGGCCGAAGTGCACATTGAAGCCGTGCGCGAACGCCAGTGCGGCGCCTTTTTTGATATTCGGTGCAATTTCTTGCTCATACACGGCGGGTTGTTGCTCGTCCGGCACCAGCAGCATGACCACATCGGCTTCTTTCACGGCAGCGCTGACTTCTTTCACGGTCAGACCGGCCTTCTTCGCCTTATCCCAAGAGCTGCCGCCTTTACGCAGCCCCACGGTGACTTTCACGCCGGAGTCTTGCAGATTGTTGGCGTGGGCATGGCCTTGCGAACCGTAACCGATGATCGCGACTTTCTTCTTTTTGATGATAGAAAGATCGGCGTCTTTGTCGTAATAAACTTTCATGATTTTCCTTTCAGACTAGAGTGAGATGTGTGGGCAGGAAACAGGAGGGGGAAACCTCTCGCTCCCACCGCGCACTAAACTTTTAAAATTCGTTCTCCGCGCCCAATACCGCAGGCGCCGGTGCGCACCGTTTCCAGAATGGCGCTCGGATCGAGCGCTTCCAGAAAGGCATCCAGCTTGGAACCGTTGCCGGTTAGCTCGATGGTGTAGGTGCTATCCGCCACATCGATGATGCGGCCGCGAAAGATATCCGACATGCGCTTCATCTCCTCGCGCAATTTGCCTTCGGCTTTCACCTTGACCAGCATCAGCTCGCGCTCGAGATGCGAGCCTTCGTTGAGGTCCAGCACTTTGACCACTTCGATCAGCTTATTCAATTGCTTCACGATTTGCTCGATCACCTCTTCGGTGCCGCGGGTGACGATGGTCATGCGCGACATGGTGGCGTCTTCGGTCGGCGCCACGGTCAGCGACTCGATGTTGTAGCCGCGTGCGGAGAATAGGCCAGACACGCGCGACAAGGCGCCCGCTTCATTTTCCAATAACACAGAAATAATATGCCGCGTCGCCATTACAGATCTTCCGCCAAAATCATTTCTGACAAGCCCTTACCGCCCGGCACCATCGGAAACACGTTCTCCGTCTGGTCGGTGAGAAAATCCATGAACACGAGCTGGTCCTTGAGTTTGAAGGCTTCTTTCAACGCGCCCTCGACATCGGATGGCTTTTCGATCTTCATGCCGACGTGGCCGTAGGCTTCCGCCAACTTCACGAAGTCGGGCAAGGCGTCCATATACGATTCCGAATAGCGGTTGCCGTGGAAAAATTGCTGCCACTGCCGCACCATGCCCATGTAGCGGTTATTCAGATTGATGATCTTGAGCGGCAGGTGATATTGCTTGCAGGTGGACAACTCCTGAATGCACATCTGAATGCTCGCTTCACCCGTGATGCAGGCCACGTTCGCTTTCGGGAACGCCATCTTGACGCCCATCGCGGCGGGCAGGCCGAAGCCCATGGTGCCCAGGCCGCCGGAATTGATCCAGCGCCGCGGCTTGTCGAATTTGTAGTACTGCGCCGCCCACATTTGATGCTGGCCGACATCGGAGGTCACATAGGCGTCGCCCTTGGTCACTTCGTATAATTTCTCGACCACATATTGCGGCTTGATGATTTTGGACGAGCGATCGTACTTCATGCAATTCTTCGAGCGCCACAATTCGATCTGCGTCCACCAGGTCTTCAGCGCGGCTTGATCGCCGCGGTCCTTCGACGCTTGCAACTGCTTGATCATCTCATCCAGCACCTGCGCCACGCCCCCGACGATCGGCACATCCACTTTCACTCGCTTGGAGATCGACGAAGGGTCGATATCGATATGAATGATCTGGCGCTTTTCACTATTGAAGTGCTCGGTGTTGCCGATTACGCGGTCATCGAAGCGCGCGCCTACC
>MEQN01000139.1:10039-12344 GCA_001770235.1 Betaproteobacteria bacterium RBG_16_58_11 | reverse complement strand
GCACATCACAATGCTGCATGGCCATATTCGCTTCATAGGTGCCGTGCATGCCGAGCATGCCGAGGAACTGGCGATCGGTTTCCGGATAGCCGCCCAAGCCCATGAGCGTGCTGGTGCAAGGCACGCCGAGCAACTTGATCAGCTTGGTCAATTGGCCCGATGCTTCCGACAGAATCACGCCGCCGCCGGTATAAAAGAACGGACGCTTGGCGGACAACAGCAGCTTGACCGCCTTCTTGATCTGCATCGGGTGGCCCACGGTCACCGGATTATAGGAACGCAAGGTGACGCTCTTCGGGTACTCGAATGTGGTCAAGTGCGTCGTAATATCTTTCGGGATATCCACCAACACCGGACCCGGCCGGCCGGTGGCCGCGATATGAAACGCCTTTTTGATGGTGATGGCGAGATCTTTGACGTCCTTCACCAAAAAGTTGTGCTTCACGCAGGGACGCGTAATGCCCACGGTGTCCACTTCTTGGAACGCATCCAGACCAATGGCGGGCGTCGGCACTTGGCCGCTGAGGATCACCATCGGGATCGAATCCATGTACGCGGTGGCGATGCCGGTCACCGCGTTGGTGGCGCCGGGGCCGGACGTCACCAGCGCCACGCCCACCCGGCCGGTCGCGCGTGCATAACCGTCGGCGGCGTGCACCGCCGCCTGCTCATGGCGTACCAGCACATGCTTGACTTTGTTCTGCTTGAATATTTCGTCGTAGATATAGAGCACCGCGCCGCCGGGATAGCCGAAGGCAAATTCGACGCCCTCCTCCTGCAAACAGCGCACGGTGATCTCCGCGCCAGTGATTTCCATAAAACTGCCTTGAGCCATGAATGTCGAGAAAAGAACATGAAACACTAACGTTTACGCCGTGTTTGGTCAAGTGCCCCATGCCAAAAACATTTTATTTCCCCGCAAGTTACGCGGTATTGCCCGAGTCTGATCAGCGCTTCGAATCCGCTGCAAAAGCCTGGCCATTTTGCTAACATGGCGCAGCCTTAACCAATCGAAAGCTTCCGCTGGCTACCCGTCACGAACTGTCCGAGTTCCTGAAAATCGTCGAACGCCGTGCGTTCAAGCAAGCCTACTTCGGCGTACATGAAGAACAGGCCGCGCTCGACATCGTGCAAGATTCCATGCTCAAGCTTGCAGAGAAATACGCCGATAAACCCAGTGAAGAGTTGCCGATGCTGTTCCAGCGTATCCTGCAAAACACCATCCGGGACTATTACCGGCGGCAGAAGGTGCGCAATATGTGGACCACATTGCTCTCCTCGCTCTCGCCGAGTTCTGCGGAGGAAGATCATGATCCATTGGAAACTTTGGAAGCTGCTGATGGATCAAATTGGAAAACCAATCCGACCAAGCAATTAGATAGAATACAAGTTATTGAAATAATTAATAAAGCTGTTCAAGCATTACCGACACGTCAACGTGAGGCGTTCCTATTGCGTTATTGGGAAGAATTAGACGTCGCGCAGACCGCGGAGGTCATGGGCTGTTCGGAAGGCAGTGTGAAAACCCACTGTTCGCGTGCCACGCACGCCTTGGCCGAAGTCCTGAAAGCGAAAGGAGTCGAGCTATGAATGATCGTGAATTTGGCAACAAAATCAAACAAGATTTGAATTATGGCTTGGGCCGCTTGGATGCCCGGGTGACCGAACGCCTGAAACAAGCGCGTGAGCGCGCATTGGATGCGTACGCCGCGCAGGAACAAACCGCATCATCCAGCCCTTATGCGCTTGCCGGCCATCACGGCCAGGTGATGCATCACCCCGCCCTCGCACCGCTCAAATGGCTGCCCCTCGCCATGTTAATGCTGGCCTTGCTTGGCGTGATGTACTGGCAGCAGGAAATGAATGCCGACGAAGACATCGACGTCGCGTTGCTCGCCAGCGATATTCCGCTGAATGTCTATACCGATCACGATTTCCACTCATGGCTCGACAGCTCTACCCAGCGCTAATCTTGCTGTTGGCAATCGGGCTCCCCGGCCACGCCGCCGACAAGCCAGCCGAGACTAAACCCGCGCAAGCCAAACCCGCTGCATCCAAGCCGGCGCCCAAAGCACCGGCTTGGCAGCAACTTACCCCAGCGCAAAAAAAACTGCTCGCTGAACTGGAGCCACAGTGGCCGCAGCTCACCGACCGCTTGCGCAACAACCTGGTCAAAGTCGCGGATAAATATCCGAAAATGAAACCGGATGAGCAAGAGCGCGTGCGCCGGCGCATTTCCCGTTGGGCCAGCCTCACGCCGGAACAGCGGCAAGCGGCGCGCGAACGCTATAAGCAAATCAAAAAA
>MEQN01000139.1:5489-9970 GCA_001770235.1 Betaproteobacteria bacterium RBG_16_58_11 | reverse complement strand
GCGGCCCAGCC
The DNA here is from genome assembly GCA_001770235.1 of Betaproteobacteria bacterium RBG_16_58_11. Classification (GTDB taxonomy): domain Bacteria; phylum Pseudomonadota; class Gammaproteobacteria; order Burkholderiales; family Thiobacteraceae; genus RBG-16-58-11. Next base: position 9,959 of record MEQN01000139.1, on the reverse strand, counting down.
ACCGGCTACCGTCCCGCCCCAGGACGCGCCGGCCTCAACGCTCGCCCCCGCCAAGAAGTAGCTTACTCGTGCGCGGCCTCTTCCAAGGCTGCAAAGATCGGATTAAACGCGGCATCCTTGTTTTCGACCATCGCCACGATATTGGCGACCGACAGCACGCTCATCGCAGCACCCTTCACGATCCAGCCGCGCACCGGCGTCCAGCCGTTCATTTGCGAGAACAGCGAAAACACATCACTGTTGCCCGAAATTATGCGCCGATACCACAGCGCGAAATGCGCCATCTGCGTCATCATCTCGTCCGAAATCAGTCCGGCGGAATCGATGATCGCGCCATCGTCTTGAACGCGGCAGACCGCCACGACGCCATCCAGCACCAACAGGCGTTTCAACATGGCCGCCCCTATGCCTGGCAGTTGGCCAGCGCGGCAAACGCCGCTTCGTAATCCGCGTCGCGGTTTTTCACCACCACGCCGAGATTGCGCCCCACCACGGCGGACCAATCCAAGCCCACGAGCGAAAATGCTTGAACCGGCTCAAAACCGGTCTGGCCGGTCAAGGCTTCCCAACCGCGCGCTTCCATGGTGGCGATCGCCATATTGGCGACGCAAGTGTGCGCCAGCAAATCGAGCACCTGCGGCGTCAACTCGGAGCCTTCCTTCACTTGGTGCGCTTGCAGATCGCCCTTGTCATCGTATTGAAACGCGGCGAGCGCGCCGGGCACTTGCATCAATTGGTCTAAGCTCATTGCAGCTCCATTGTTAATGCGAAACTCACGAAGCGGGTTTCACGTTAATACAGCTTCTCGTTCACGTCGCCGCCCAGTTTGGCGTACATATACACCAGCGGATTTTCCTCGATATCGCCCACCTTGGCGCGCAGGATGGTCATTACATCGTTCAACAGGCCCGGCATGTTTTGGCAGAAGCAAAAAAAATTACCCACCACGCACACCGACATCGCCTTGCCGCGCACGATCCAACCTTGCACCGGCTTGCAGCCGCAATTTTCCGAGAAAGCGGAAAAAATCTCAGCCTGCATATTCACGGCCAGCGTGTTCGAACGGCACAGGATCGACGCCATGCGCGCAAGCTCATCGGTCATATTGCCTTCGAACGAATAGCGATCGCCGCGAAAGGCGTACTCGCCGGCGGCGATGACGCCGGGGATGGCCATGAGCTGGGATATAATGCGCATCTTTTCTCCTTCTGCTGCGCGAATGTGAAACATTCGCCTGTCGTAATACCGAATGCCAAGACAAATGATAGAGCCTAAGCCAAAAAGCGCAACACTTTCATCCGTCACACCGAGCGTATTCCGGCGCCTGGCCAGCATGCTGTACGAATCGCTGGTGCTGGGCGCGGTGGTGTTCATCGCCGCACTGATTTTCATTCTGCTGCGCAACCCGCAAGCGCCGGGCGCCATGCCGTTTTTCCAAGCTTATTTGCTGTTGGTGATGTTGGGGTACTGTTCCTGGTTCTGGATGCACGGCGGGCAAACCGTGGCGATGCGGGCCTGGCGCTTCCGCGTGGAACGCGCTGACGGCCGGCCGCTGCGCTTTGCCCAAGCGTGTTTGCGCTTCGTGCTGGCCTGGTTCAGCCTGATCAGCGTAGTGGGTTTGCTCTGGGCCTGGTTCGATCGCGACCAACAATTCTTGCATGATCGGCTTGCCCGCACCCGGCTCGTGATGTGCTGAAGCCGTTCAATCAGCGCTGTTCCAGCCACCACAACAGGCCGACCAAGGAAATAGAGAACAAGGCTGTCGGAAACCCTGCGCTGAATAGGGGTGACCAATCATGCAGCACACCCAAGTTGGCGAACACGCGGTTCAACAAGTGGAATGACAGCCCCAGCATAATCCCGGCGAACACCTTGCCGCTCACGCCGCCCATGCGCGTATGCAAAAAAGCGAACGGCAGCGCCATCAGCATCATGACCAAGGTGGCGAACGGGTAGACCAGCTTGTTCCACAACGCGATCTCATAGCGTGAGGTTTTTTGCTTGTTTTCGCTCAGGTGCTTGACGTAAAAAAACAAATTCCACGCCGACATCTGCTCCGGCACCGCCAGCAACACACTCAACATATCCGGGTTCAACACTGAGTTCCAATACGCTTGCGGCAAGCTTGAGATGCGCGTACTGGAGCCCTCGAACCGCGTTTGATCCACGTTGCTCAGCAGCCAGCTATTGTCCTTGATGTACTTTCCCTCGCGCGCGAAACTGATCGCGCGCAGGCTATAGTTGGGGTCGAATTCATAAATCTTCACGCCGATCAGGGTCGAATCCGGCAGCACTTCCTTCACGTTCACAAAGCTCGATCCATCTTTCATCCACAAACCGGAACGGAATTCCTGCGCCACCACGGTGCTCATCGCGCGGATGCGCAATTGGGTCGCCACACGCTCGCTCGGCGGCGCGATGAACTCGCCTACAACGAAGGTGAATAAAACAAACAGCAAGCCCGCGCGCAGCAGCGAAAACGCCATGCGCGCCGCCGACAAGCCGGAGACGCGCAGCACCGTCACTTCGGAATGATTCGCGAGTTGCACCAGTGCATAGAGGGTGCCAATCAGCGCCGCGATCGGGAACAGTTCATACACGTGGCCGGGAATTTGCAGCGCCACATACATCAAAATGTGGTGCAGTTGGTAATTCCCCTTGCCCAGGCTTTCCAGCTCATGGATCAAATCCAGAAAGCCGAACAGCACCAGCAAGGCGGAAAACACCAACAGCGTGCCGCCGTACACCTCATGCGCGAGATAACGGTGGACGATCTTCATTTACGGCGCCACGCGAGAAAGGGAGCGAGCGTCTGGCGCCGGTGATAAAAATAGGTGAGCAGGAACAGCATCACCAGATGCACGCTCCATACCCCGACCCAGGGCGAGACCTTGCCGGCCAGCACCCAGGCATGGGAGATCGACAGCAGATTGCTGTAGATCAGGTAGATCAACAACGCCGCGACCAAATGGAACGGCCGCCCGGAACGCGGGTTGAAAAAACTCAGCGGGATCGCCAGCAGCACCAGCAGCACCGCGCTGGCCGGCAAACTCATGCGCCATTGCAGCTCGGCGGTTTTGTCACGGTTCAGATCTCGGAGCAAATCAAGCGTAGGGGTTGCCTTCATACTCGGCGCGCCCAGCTTGACTTCATACGGTTCGACCCGCACGGTATAGCGTTGGAACTGCATGATGCGGTAATCGGCTTTTCCGGCCAGCCCTTCATAGCGACGGCCTTGGTCGAGCACGAGAAAACGATCGCCATTCTCGGCCACGCTTTGCGAACCTTGCCGCGCCACCATCACGCCCAAGCGGCCATGTTGCTCGGTGCGGATAAACACATTTTTTACCTGGGCTTGACTGGTGCCGAGGCTCTCCACGAAATACACGCGATCGGCCTGCTTCGACTCCTTGAACACACCGGGCGCCACCGAAGAAATATCCTCGCGGCTTTCCAGTTTCTGCCGGTATTCCGCGCTCTTCCTGAGCGACCAGGGCGAGACCACCAGGCTAATCAGCGCAATAAACACAATGACCGGCCCGCTCAAACCCATCACCGGCTTGATCCAGGTCGTGATCCCCACGCCCGCGGTCTGCCACACCACCATCTCGTTATCACGCGACATGCGCGACAGCGTGAGCAGCACCGACAGAAACAGCGTCACCGTGAGCAGCACCGGCAGCGCACTGACTGTGCTGAATGCGAGAAAAGCCAGCACCGCCTCCGGCGCCAACGCGCCCGCCGCCGCCTGGCTCAGATAACGCACCCACTGCGTCACGCCGGTAATCGCGAGCAGGACGATGAATACCGCCAGCATGGTGACGATCAGTTCCTGAATCAGGGCGCGGCGATAGATCATTTAATAAGGGATAACTTTGACTTTTAGGGGCAGAATCGCGAATAATTCAGAAATCATTCTGTTTCGCTAAGTATTTAATGCATAAAGGAGTTTAAAGCGTGGAATTTAGCATAAAAAGCGGAAGCCCGGAAAAACAACGCTCCGCCTGCGTCGTCATCGGCGTCTACGAAACACGCAAGCTCTCCCTCGCCGGCGAAATGATCGACCGCGTCGCCAAGGGCTATCTATCCGACATTCTGCGCCGCGGCGATATGGAGGGGAAAAACGGCGCGACGCTGCTGTTGCATAACGTGCCGAGCACGCTGTGCGACCGGGTGCTGCTGGTCGGCTTGGGCAAGGAGCGGGATTTCAAGGAAAACGAGTACCGCACCGCGATCAAGGCTGCGATCAAGACGCTAAACGAAACCGGCTCGCTGGAAGCGGTGGTGTACCTCACCGAGCTGAGCGTCAAAAAACGCAGCGTCACCTGGCGCATCGAACAAGCGGCGATCGTAGCGATGGAAGCGGTGTACCGCTTCGACAAACTCAAAACCAAGCAGGACGAAGTACGCCGTCCACTGCGCAAGCTGACTTTATCCGTGCAACGCCGCAATGAAATCAGTGAGGCCGAA
>MEQN01000139.1:5130-5430 GCA_001770235.1 Betaproteobacteria bacterium RBG_16_58_11 | reverse complement strand
TCTGCACCCCGACCTATCTCGCCGAACAAGCCCGTGGCATAGGCAAAACCTATGGCCTCAAAGTCGAGGTGCTCGACACGCCCGAGATTGAAAAACTCGGCATGGGTTCCTTCCTCTCGGTCGCAAAAGGCAGCCGCCAGCCGCCGAAATTGATCGTGATGCACTATCAAGGCGGCGCGAAAAAAGCTCCGCCCGTGGTATTGGTCGGTAAAGGCATCACCTTCGACGCCGGCGGCATCTCGCTCAAGCCCGCCGCCGAAATGGATGAGATGAAATACGACATGTGCGGCGCGGCCAGCG
>MEQN01000139.1:4918-5098 GCA_001770235.1 Betaproteobacteria bacterium RBG_16_58_11 | reverse complement strand
CAGCTCAAGCTCAACGTGGTCGGCATCATCCCCACCTGCGAAAACTTGCCCGATGGCGACGCCAATAAACCCGGCGATATCGTCACCTCCATGTCCGGCCAAACCATCGAAATCCTCAACACCGACGCCGAGGGCCGGCTCATTTTGTGCGATGCGCTCACCTACGCCGAACGCTTCGAG
>MEQN01000139.1:3705-4900 GCA_001770235.1 Betaproteobacteria bacterium RBG_16_58_11 | reverse complement strand
GTCGCCACCTTGACCGGCGCCTGCGTGATCGCCCTGGGCCACCATGCGAGCGGCTTGTTCAGCAATAGCGATACGCTCGCCCGCGAATTGCAGCATGCCGCGGACGACGCCTACGATCGCCTGTGGCACATGCCGCTGTGGGACGACTATCAAGAACAATTGAAGAGCAACTTCGCCGACATGGCGAATATCGGCGGCCGCGCCGGCGGCTCAATCACCGCCGCCTGTTTCCTGTCGCGCTTCACTAAAAAATACGACTGGGCGCATCTCGACATCGCCGGCACCGCATGGAAATCCGGCACGGACAAAGGCGCCACCGGCCGCCCGGTGCCCTTGCTCACCCACTTCCTGATCAAGCGCGCGCAGGCCTAATGACCCGCATTGATTTCTACACCAAGGTTGACGACAAGCTGCGCTTCGCCTGCCGCCTGTGCGCCAAAGCGCTGTCGCAAAAAATGCGGGTGAATGTGTATGCGCCGGACGCCAAGCTCGCCGACCGCATCGATCACCTGCTCTGGCAAGAGCCCGCCACCGGCTTTATTCCGCACTGCCGAGCCGAGTCGCCGCTCGCTGTGGAAACGCCGGTACTGATTCATACCAGCGAGGGCGCACTCCTGCACGATACGCTGCTGATCAACCTCGATGCCGCTTGGCCGCCTTTTTTCAGCAAGTTTCAACGCTTGATCGAAATCGTCGGCGGCGATACGCACGACACCGCCTCCGCGCGCGAGCGCTTCCGCTTTTACCGCGACCGCGGTTACGACATCAGTACCCATGACATGGGAGCCGGTCATGAGCGATGACGTCTTCGACAAGCTGGATGCGCTGCTCAAAAAGCACGCCGCGAACGAACCCGAGATTCCCGTCCTCACCGACCTCGTGGAACCGCCCAGCGTCGATTTAAACGCCATTCCCATATTGACCGAAGAAGTTAGCGCCGGCCCATTCGCCGCGCCGCTTGAGCTCGAACTCGATCTCGTCCCGGAACCGATGCGTTTCGACCCCGCACTCAAACAGGCGGAAACCGAAGCCGTGCTGGCGCAACTCAACGTCATCGAAGCAGAAGTTCAAGCCGAAGTGGATGCGCGCATCGCCCAAGTGCAAACCGAGCCGTCGCCCGCCACGGCAGCGCCCGAATCGCATCCCGAGTTCAGCATCGAAATCCCGCCCGGCGCAGAGTATGTGGCGCTGCCAC
>MEQN01000139.1:2932-3691 GCA_001770235.1 Betaproteobacteria bacterium RBG_16_58_11 | reverse complement strand
ATCTCCACCCTCATAGCAGATACCCATATCCTGCCACCCGCATTACCGGAAGAAGCGCTGCGCAGCATCGCCGCGTTGACCGAAGCCGACGTGGCGCGCATCCTCAAGCAAAGCCTGCACCAAATACTCTCCGAAGAACTCGGCGGGATACTCAATCTCACCCTCGACAAAGCCCTCTCCAGCATGCTCGATCAACACATGATGATGATCGAAGAAACCGTGCGCAGCACCATCGCCGATGAGCTGAAGAAACAACTCGCGCCTTTCAAGCGGCCGCCGCCAATCAATAAGTCTTAGTTAGGCTCAGGCATGTTCTGCCACCAAGCACTGCACCAAAGGAAACCTGATGGCGAAGAGCACAAATAAAAATAACGACTCCAGCGCCAACATCGGTTTCGAAGCCAAGCTCTGGCTCGCCGCCGACAAACTGCGCAACAATATGGACGCGGCGGAATACAAGCACGTCGTCCTTGGCCTCATCTTCATCAAATACATCTCCGACGCTTTTGAGGAAATGCGCGCCAAGCTGCTTGAGGGCAAAGGCGACTACGAAGGCGCCGACCCCGAGGATGCTGACGAGTACAAAGCCGAAAACGTCTTCTGGGTACCCAAGGAAGCGCGCTGGTCGCAGCTTCAGGCAGCAGCCAAGCAGCCCACCATCGGCAAGGTGGTGGACGATGCCATGGTCGCCCTCGAACGCGACAACCCGCGCCTCAAAGGCGTATTGCCCAAAGACTACGCCCGCCCCGCGCTCGATAA
>MEQN01000139.1:0-2851 GCA_001770235.1 Betaproteobacteria bacterium RBG_16_58_11 | reverse complement strand
GGGGGGGGGGCCGGGGGAGAGGGTACAGGCGAAAGCACCCACCGCTCGGTTGATCTGCTCGGCCGCGTTTATGAATATTTCCTCACCCGCTTCGCCAGCGCCGAAGGCAAGAACGGCGGCCAGTTCTACACCCCCAGCTGCATCGTCCGCACCATCGTCGAAATGCTCGCCCCCTACAAAGGCCGCGTCTACGACCCCGCCTGCGGCTCCGGCGGCATGTTCGTGCAGTCGGAAAAATTCGTGGTCGAACACGGCGGTCGCATCGGCGACCTCAGCATCTACGGCCAGGAGAGCAACGCCACCACCCGCCGCCTAGCCATCATGAACCTCGCCATTCGCGGCATCGAAGCCGACTTTGGCCCCGAGCAGGCCGACACCTTCCGGCGCGACCTGCACAAAGACCTCAAGGCGCAGTTCGTTATCGCCAACCCGCCCTTCAACGACTCCGACTGGCACCGCGTGGACGACGACGTGCGCTGGCAATACGGCGTCCCGCCCAAGGGCAACGCCAACTTCGCATGGGTGCAGCACTTCATCCACCACCTCGCACCCGATGGCTTCGCGGGCTTCGTGCTCGCCAACGGCAGCATGTCCTCCAACCAGTCTGGTGAAGGCGACATCCGCAAGGCGATCATTGAGGCAGACTTGGTGGATTGCATGGTGGCGCTGCCCGGCCAGCTTTTCTACTCCACGCAAATTCCGGTTTGCCTTTGGTTCCTCACGAAAAGCAAAAGTGCCAGAACTGTTGGGCATCCCGATGACGACGTGCCGGATTTTCTGCGCGACCGTCGGCGCGAGACGCTCTTCATCGATGCGCGAAAAATGGGTACGCTCATCGACCGTGTGCATCGCGAGCTGACAGAAGAGGATATTGAGAAGATCGCAGAAACTTACCACGCATGGCGTTCCGACGATCTGGCGTGGCGAGGTGCGGCAGATGCGGCTGGATATACCCTGCCTGCTGAACCAGGATCGGGCTATCAGGACACTCCCGGCTTCTGCAAATCCGCCACCACCGCAGAAATCGCCACTCACGGCTACGTGCTCACGCCCGGCCGCTATGTCGGTGCAGAGGAAATCGAAGATGACGGCGAACCTTTCGAGGAAAAGATGAGCCGTCTCGTGGCCGAACTGAACGGCCAGTTTGCAGAGTCCGAGAAACTGGAGCAGGCCATCAAAGCTAACCTGAGGGGGCTGGGTTATGGCGGGTGAAACCATGACCGAATGCACCGTCGGTGACGTTGCGGCTCCTAGCCGCAATGCGCTCGTTGGTGGGCCTTTTGGTTCCGACTTGGTTTCGCGCGACTACGTGCCGGGAGGCGTTCCAGTCATCCGAGGCGCGAACATGGGCCACGGCAGATGGGTTGATGGCGAGTTCGTATATGTAACGTCAGAGAAAGCCGAGTCCCTTGCATCCAACTGTGCAAAGCCTGGAGACCTCGTTTTCACACAGCGGGGAACGCTTGGCCAAGTGGCTTTGGTTCCGAAGAAGGGCGCAGACCGATACCTGATTTCGCAGAGTCAGATGAAGGTCACCCTCGATCCCGAGAAGGCCGACGCGCTGTTTCTCTACTACGTTTTCATCAGCTCCGAGCAGCAGACTTACATCCGTCAGAACGCGATTACAACGGGCGTTCCGCATACGAATCTTGGCATTCTGCGCAACACGCCGCTGACGCTCCCACCTCTCCCCGAGCAAAAAGCCATCGCGCACATCCTCGGCACTCTGGACGACAAGATCGAGTTGAACCGGCGGATGAACGCGACGCTTGAAGCAATGGCGCGGGCGCTGTTCCAGAGCTGGTTAGTGGATTTCGACCCCGTCCGCGCCAAACTCGATGGCCACCAACCCGCTGGCCTCGACGCCGCCACCGCTGCACTCTTTCCCGCTCACTTCCAAGACTCACCCCTCGGGCATATTCCGCAGGGATGGACGGTTGAACCGGTCGGTGATGTTGTCGACTGCGTTGGTGGCGGAACGCCGAGCACTGCCGAGCCGAAGTTCTGGGAAGGCGGCACGCATCACTGGACTACGCCAAAAGATTTCTCTTCGCTCCAAGCGCCTGTCCTACTCGATACCGACCGCAAAATTACTGACGCGGGACTTGCCAAAATTTCTTCCGGCCTGCTGCCCGCTGGAACGCTCCTGCTTTCATCCCGTGCACCAGTCGGCTATCTCGCCATCGCCGCAATGCCCGTCGCAATCAATCAGGGCTTCATCGCCCTGAAGTGCAACGAGCGCGCCTCGAACTTTTTCATGCTGAACTGGTGTCAGACGAATATGGCTGGAATAGAAAGCCGCGCCACAGGCACGACCTTTGCCGAAATCAGCAAACAAAACTTCCGCCCAATTCTCGTTGAGTTGCCACCGAAAGAATTGATGGCCGCTTTCACCGAAAAAGTCGCGCCGCTCTATGCGCAAATCACGGCCAACCTCCACCAATCCCGCGTCCTCGCCACCCTGCGCGACGCGCTGCTGCCGAAGCTGCTGAGCGGGGAATTGAGCGTCGCCGTTGGCGCAGAAGAAACAGGTGTAGTCGCATGAGCGAGCACGCAAGTAACTTCGAGCTTCCCAAAAAAATTGAGCACTATCTGGCCGTCCTGTCGAAACTTTACGCACAGGATGGAAAGCGACAGTTTCAAGAAATCATCGTCAATGCTCAGTTGCGTGTTCATGAGGCATGGAGTAGTGACAATTGGAACGGTGGTACTTACGGGCACGCACTTTTCCTAATACTCCCAGAGCCACTATTCTTAAGTACTGTTAAGCAAAAGGATGACATCCGGAATCAAATCAAAGAAGACCTAAATAAACTTCACAACGAACAGAATGAATTCATCGAAGAAATCT
>MEQN01000138.1:7194-7321 GCA_001770235.1 Betaproteobacteria bacterium RBG_16_58_11 | reverse complement strand
CCGAACGACACCGCCAGCAAGGCCAGCGAACCGTCGTAGAGCAATTCCTTTCCCACTTGCGGCCCAACAAACTCGACGCGTTGCATGGTCACGTCCGGCGCTTGCTGCTTCAACACACCCATTACTT
>MEQN01000138.1:6109-7129 GCA_001770235.1 Betaproteobacteria bacterium RBG_16_58_11 | reverse complement strand
GTGCCGAAATTCTGCACGCTCGCATCGGCGTGGCCATTCATCGCCAAGTGTTCGCGGATTTTCTGAATCTCGGCCGCCTGCGTATAGCGCACTTCCAGCACCGTGCCGCCGGTGAAATCCACGCCGAGGTTCAATCCCTTCACTACCAGAAATACGATGGCGAGAACAAACGTAATGGCGGAAAAAATGGTCGTCCCCTTCGCATACTTCATGAAGGGAATGTCGTGTTTTATCTTAAATAATTCCATGATGAATCCTTATGAGCGCCGCTTAGCCGATGGAGATGCCGTCGAGCTTCTTCGCTCGGCCGTAAGTCAGATTGACGATGCCGCGCGAGACAGTCACTGCGCTGAACATCGAGGTCAGAATGCCGATGCACAACACGACCGCGAAACCGCGCACCGGGCCAGAGCCGAGCCAGAACAGGAAAAAACCGGCAATTAGCGTGGTGATATTGGAGTCGAAAATCGTGTCCCAGGCGCGGTCGAAGCCGGCGTGGATCGCCGCTTGCGGCGAATTGCCGTTGCGCAGTTCCTCGCGGATACGCTCGAAGATGAGCACGTTGGCGTCAATCGCCATACCCACGGTGAGCGCGATACCGGCGATGCCGGGCAAGGTCAGCGTGGCCTGCATCAAGGACAAGATGCCGATCAAAAGCGCCACGTTAATTGCCAAGGTAAAGACGGAAATCAAGCCGAATAAGCGGTAGTAAACAATCATGAACACTGCGATCAGCGCAAAACCAATCATGGTGGAATTGAAGCCACGCGAAATATTGTCTGCGCCCAAGCTCGGGCCGACGGTGCGTTCCTCGATGATTTCCATCGGCGCCGCCAGCGCGCCCGCACGCAGCAGGAGGGCGATGTCGTTCGATTCTTCAGCACTGCGCATGCCGGTGATCTGCACGCGGCCGCCGGCGATCTCGGTAATGATATTGGGCGCGGTAATCACTTCTTCCTGGCCTTTTTCGATCAACACAATCGCCATGCGCTTACCGACATTTTCCCGTGTCAGTTGCTG
>MEQN01000138.1:5492-6093 GCA_001770235.1 Betaproteobacteria bacterium RBG_16_58_11 | reverse complement strand
CGGCTATCCAGCGTCATGTGTACCGCTGCGCGGCCGTTTTCGTCAAAGCCGGAACTGGCATCGGTGATGTAATCGCCGGTGAGCGACACTTGCTTGCGCACCAGCAATTTGCGCCCGTCGCGCTCGGTGTGCAGCGCCGCGCCCAATGGCGCTTGGCCTTGCTCTGCCGCGGCGACTTCGGCGTCGCTGAAATCCGCCATGCGTATTTCCAAGGTCGCGGTGCGGCCCAGAATCTGTTTGGCGCGCGCCGTATCTTGAATCCCCGGCAATTGCACCACGATGCGGTCATTGCCCTGCTGCTGAATGATCGGCTCCGCCACGCCCAGTTCATTCACCCGGTTGCGCAGAGTAGTCAGATTTTGTTTGAGATCGAGGTCTTGGCGACGGGTGAGCGCTTCTTGCCGCATCGAGCCGACCAGCACAAATTCCTCGCCCTCTTGCGACTCTTTAACAAACAGGTCCGAGACGCGATCCGCGATAATTTCCTTAGCCTTGTCGCGCGCGGCGGCATCGGCAAATGTAACGCGCACTTCCCCGCCCTGGCGAGTCACGCTGGTGTATTGCACTTTTTTCTCGCGCAAGCTGCTGCGCACATCGCTGG
>MEQN01000138.1:5171-5476 GCA_001770235.1 Betaproteobacteria bacterium RBG_16_58_11 | reverse complement strand
CTTGTTGAAGGCGGCCTTCGTATCCAATTGCAGCAGGAAATGCACGCCACCGCGCAAGTCCAAGCCCAGGTACATAGGCAGCGCGCCTAGTGAGGTGAGCCAAGCCGGCGAACGCGGCAGCAGGTTCTGCGCCACCACGTACTCTTGGCCAAGCTGCTCGCGCAGCGCGGTACTACCCTTGGTCTGGGTATCTACATCCGCGAAGCGCACCGTGACGTTTTTACCTTCCAGCTTTACGCCGCGATAGGCGATTTTGCCAAGATTGAGAATGCTCTCCACCCGCTGCACCGTAGCCGGCTCAATTT
>MEQN01000138.1:4885-5149 GCA_001770235.1 Betaproteobacteria bacterium RBG_16_58_11 | reverse complement strand
GATCTGCACCGCAGGTTCATTGCCGTAGAAATTTGGCAGGGTGTAGAGCAAGCCCAACAACAGGCTCACCCCAATGACGATATATTTCCAGAGTGGATAGCGGTTCATAGTTTTACGCGACGTAAAGAGTGAATAGTGAAGAGACTAACGATCAGACACATCATAACGGTTGCCCTCTCTCCTAGCTCTCTCCCGCAAGCGGGAGAGAGGGACGCAGGCTCGCTGCGCGAGTTTCATACTAGGCGTTGCTTTTCATGGTGCCTT
>MEQN01000138.1:4375-4771 GCA_001770235.1 Betaproteobacteria bacterium RBG_16_58_11 | reverse complement strand
CACCGGTGGTGATGACTTCGTCGCCTTTTTGCAGCGCGTCGATCATCTTCTTCTGTTCTTTGGCGCGCTTCATTTGCGGCCGGATCAGCATGAAGTAGAACAGCACAAAAATAATCACAAACGGCAACAGCCCCATGATCTGGTCTTGCCCACCTGCCGCAGGCGCGGCGTATGCATTGCTAATCATGACAAAATTCTCCTGGACGGTCTGAAAAATGCCGTGAATTCTAGCACGAACCCGCCCTCGCCTGCCGGAATTCGGCCACATGCTCTGTAAGCTGGCCCGCTTCGATCGCAGCGCGTAGCTCGCGCATCATCTGCTGGTAATAATGCAGGTTGTGAATCGTGTTCAAGGTCGCGCCGAGAATCTCTTGCGACTTATCCAGATGATACAAA
>MEQN01000138.1:0-4334 GCA_001770235.1 Betaproteobacteria bacterium RBG_16_58_11 | reverse complement strand
TGCGTCCAAGGGTTGCGTGTCGGTGCGGTAGCGGCTGTTGCGGATGCGCACGTCGCCGAAGCGGGTGAACAAATGGCCATTGCGCGCATTGCGCGTCGGCATCACGCAATCGAACATGTCGATGCCGGCGACCACTGCCTCCACGATGTCTTCCGGCGTGCCCACCCCCATCAAATAACGCGGCTTGTCCTGCGGCAGCAGCGGCGCGATATGGTTGAGCGTTTTACGCATTTCTTCTTTGGGCTCGCCCACTGAAAGACCGCCGATCGCATAGCCGTCGAAACCAATGTCTTCCAAGCCGCGCAAGGACTGCACGCGCAATTCCGGATACATGCCACCCTGCACAATGCCGAACAAGGCATTCGGATTGTCGCCGTGCGCCGCTTTGGAGCGCGCCGCCCAGCGCAACGAGAGCAGCATGGATTCCTCCGCCGTCGCATAGTCCGCCGGATACGGGGTGCACTCATCGAAAATCATCACGATGTCGGCATTCAGCACGCGCTGAATCCGCATCGATTCTTCCGGCGATAAAAAGCAAGGATCACCGTTGATGGGGGAGCGAAACTTAACACCCGCTTCGCTGATCTTGCGCAATTCGTTCAGGCTGAATACCTGAAACCCGCCGGAGTCGGTAAGAATCGGGCCATCCCAGCCCATGAAGCGATGCAAGCCGCCGTGCGCCTCGATCACTTCCAAGCCGGGCCGCAGCCAGAGATGAAAGGTATTGCCGAGCACGATTTGCGCGCCGATGTCTTTAAGATCGGTGGGCCGCATCGCCTTCACCGTACCGTAAGTGCCCACCGGCATGAAGGCCGGCGTATCCAGCACGCCATGCGTCAGGGTGAGGCGCGCACGGCGCGCTGGGCCGTCAGTATTGAGTAGTTCGAATTGCATTTTAGAATCCACTTCCTTTGCCGCGAATTAACGCGAATTGCCGCAAATATCCAAACTGCCCTGGTATCGGAACAAGCGGGGGTTTAATTCGCGCTAATTAGCGTTAATTAGCGGCTAAATTGTTTGTACCTCACCCCTGCTCACGCTCGATCAACATCGCATCGCCATAGCTGAAAAAGCGGTAGCGCTCTTCCACCGCATGCCGATACGCCAGCTTCAGGTTCAGCATGCCGCCGAAGGCGCACACCAGCATGAAGAGCGTGGATTTAGGTAAATGAAAATTGGTCAGCAAGCGCTCCACCACACGAAAGCGATAGCCGGGAATAATAAAAATATTGGTGTCGCCGTAACCCGCTTGCAGTGCGCCGCCGCCCGCCGCCGATTCCAGCGCGCGCAAACTCGTGGTGCCCACCGCCAGCACACGCCCGCCTTGCGCTTTGGCCTGGGCGACGGCGTCCACCGTCTCTTGCGGTACGTGATACCACTCGCTGTGCATACGGTGCTCATGCACCTCTTCCACCCGCACCGGCTGAAACGTGCCCGCGCCGACATGCAGCGTGACATAAGCCATATTCACCCCCTTCGCGCGCAGCTCGTTCAACATCGCTTCGTCGAAATGCAAGCCGGCGGTCGGCGCAGCAACGGCACCTGGCTTACGCGCATAGATGGTCTGATAGCGCGCCTCGTCTTCCGCGCTGGGCGGGCGGGTGATATAGGGCGGCAAGGGTAGGCTGCCGTGTTTATCCAGCCATTCCAGCAAGGGCGTCTCCGCCTCCAGTCGCACCTTGTACATCTCGCCTACCCGCTCCAACACGGTAAAGGCGGCGTCCTCCCTAATCGTGATGCGCGAGCCGGGCTTGGGCGCCTTACTGGCGCGTATCTGCGCCACGGCATGCTTTTCATCCAGCACGCGCTCCAACAACATCTCTACCTGACCGCCGGTCTCTTTGACGCCGAACAAACGCGCCTTGATCACCCGCGTATCGTTGAAAACCATCAAGTCATGCGGCTGCACTAACTCCGGCAAAGCGCTGAACAGCCGATCCCGCAGCGCGCCATCGCGCCCATCCAGCGTGAGCAGCCGGCTCGCGCGCCGCACTTCGGACGGAAATTGCGCGATCAACTCTGGCGGCAAGCGAAAATCGAAGTCTTGAGTTTTCATGAATAGCCGCGAAAACGGCAGGAATGGAAGCGGGGGATTATAGCCGAACTTGATGCACAGCTAATTTCTGAGGATAATGCCGGGCTCTTGCCGGGATGGCGGAATTGGTAGACGCACGGGACTCAAAATCCCGCGGTGGTAACACCATGGGGGTTCGATTCCCCCTCCCGGCACCAGAACACAATCCAACGCAGTACAAAACAGGCCAGTAAACTCAATATGATTAAGAGTTACTGGCTTTTTTTCGTCCATACCGAGTAAATTATCGCCTTCGGTCGCAACGCGATCTATCACCCCGGTATAGCGATCCCCTCTTATGTTCGAACAAGCTTTTAAAAATATCGACGACGTTCTCTGGAAAGAAGCTGGTTGTGCAAGTGAATTAGACTACGCAGAGCAGACCTCCTGGTTGCTGTTCCTGAAGTATCTGGACAATTTGGAACAAGACAAGGCCATGGAGGCCGCGCTGGAGGGGAAGAAGTACACCTACATCCTCGACGCGCCCTACCGCTGGGAAAGCTGGGCGGCGCCCAAGGCCCCTTCGACAGGCTCAGGGCAGGCAGGCAAGCTCGACCACAACAAGGCCATGACCGGCGATGATCTGCGTGACTTCGTGGACCGTAAGCTTTTCCCCTACCTGCACGGCTTCAAGCAAAAGGCCAGCGGCCCCAACACCATCGAATACAAAATCGGGCAAATCTTCGGCGAGATCAAGAACAAAATTCACAGCGGCTACAACCTGCGCGAGATCATCGACCACGTTGACGAACTGCGCTTTCGCTCGCAAGCGGAAAAACACGAGCTGTCTCACCTGTACGAAGCCAAGATTAAAAACATGGGCAATGCGGGGCGCAACGGCGGCGAGTACTACACCCCGCGCCCGCTGATCCGCGCCATGGTGCAAGTGGTTGCACCCAAAATCGGCGATCGCATCTACGACGGCGCTTGCGGTTCGGCGGGCTTTTTGTGCGAGGCCTTCGACTACCTCAAGGCCAAACCCGGCCTTACCACCAGCGACATCAAGACGCTGCAAACCCGCACCTTCTACGGCAAGGAAAAGAAATCGCTCGCCTACTGCCTGGCGATCATGAATATGATCCTGCACGGCATCGAAGCGCCTAACATCATCCACACCAACACCCTGGCCGAAAACATTTCCGACATTCAGGACAAGGACCGCTACGACGTGGTGCTGGCCAACCCGCCCTTCGGCGGCAAGGAGCGCAAGGAAGTGCAGCAAAACTTCCCCATCCGCACCGGCGAGACGGCCTTCCTGTTTTTGCAACACTTCATCAAGAGCCTCAAAGCCGGTGGGCGCGGCGCGGTGGTGATCAAGAACACCTTTCTCTCCAACACTGACAATGCCTCCGTCAGCCTACGCAAGGCGCTGCTGGAAAGTTGCAATCTGCACACCGTATTGGACATGCCCAGCGGCACCTTCCAGGGCGCGGGCGTGAAAACCGTGGTGCTGTTTTTTGAGAAAGGCGCGCCCACCCGGAAAGTTTGGTACTACCAGCTCGATCCCGGCCGCAACATGGGCAAAACCAACGCGCTCAACGATGCCGACCTGGCCGAGTTTATCGAACTACAAAAAACCTTCGCCGACTCGCCCCAGAGTTGGTCTGTTGATGTCGGGTCGCTGAGCTCCGCCGAAGCGGATCTCTCGGTGAAAAATCCGAATGGGGGCGAGGCAATCGCGCACCGCAGCCCGCAGGCGATCATGGATGAGATTGCGGCGCTGGATGCGGTGAGCTCGGAAATATTGGGGAAGATCAGGGCGCTGCTATGAAAGCGGGATGGCAGGCAAAGCAACTTGGCGATCTATGTGAGGTCATCGCGGGCCAGTCGCCCGAGGGGAGGTTTTACAACGCCGAAGGCAAGGGGATGCCGTTCTACCAAGGGAAGAAAGATTTCGGCGAAAAGTTCATTGAAGCCCCGGCAACGTGGACGACTCAGACGACCAAGGTTGCCAAAAATGGCGACATTCTCATGTCTGTCCGTGCGCCCGTCGGGCCAGTGAACTTCGCTACAGATGAAATTTGCATTGGGCGAGGGTTGGCCGCCATACGCAGCGGGGCTGAGCTGAATCGCGATTTTTTGTTTTACCAACTGTGGCATTTGCAACCAGAGATTGCTGGCAGGGAAGGTGCCGTCTTCGCCTCAATCAACAAAGCCGAAATCGCAGCCTTGCCCCTCGCGGTTGCCCCGCTCCCCGAACAGCAACGCATCGTCGGCATCCTCGACCAAGCGTTTGACGGCATCGCCACCGCCAAAGCCA
>MEQN01000137.1:21219-21360 GCA_001770235.1 Betaproteobacteria bacterium RBG_16_58_11 | reverse complement strand
GAGATATATCTCGCCCGAATCATGGTGCGGGCGAGGCATGCCTCACCCCTACCGAAACCTGCGTAGATACTGTTATCCCCAGCAGGCTGAAGGTGCAAATTGGGATATTAAATCGAGCATGTCCCCTTGAGTTTTCGGATT
>MEQN01000137.1:20173-21095 GCA_001770235.1 Betaproteobacteria bacterium RBG_16_58_11 | reverse complement strand
GACTTGGCTATGACGCGCTTAATGCAGATAAATCGAGTCTGACCCCATTCCTCATGTTTAAGCTGATAAAGCTTTCCCGTTCGTACCCGCATTGAGGATGGCCGGGCGCAGCCTTTCTCATCCTGCGTTATACTTCCGCCATGCTTGAAATCCTGCTTGGCATCCTGCTTTTGTTCGTCGTCCTGGGG
This sequence comes from Betaproteobacteria bacterium RBG_16_58_11, assembly GCA_001770235.1. Classification (GTDB taxonomy): domain Bacteria; phylum Pseudomonadota; class Gammaproteobacteria; order Burkholderiales; family Thiobacteraceae; genus RBG-16-58-11. The sequence goes on along the minus strand of MEQN01000137.1, from coordinate 20,907 downwards.
GCGATGTGGATCGGCGCGCGCATGGGGCAATTGAGCCGCATCCAGCAGGAATTTCCGCAAGCGGTGGCGCAGATGCTGGAGGAAAAGCACCGCCTGATGCTGGCCGATCTGCATGAGGGCTTGACCCGTCAAGGTGATCGCATGAATCAGGTGCTGGGGGATACCTCGGACAAGCAGCGCAACGTGATTTCCACCGAACTCAAGCTCACCCGCGACAATATGCATCAACTGCAACTCGCGCAGTCCGAACGGCTGGGCGAGCTGCGCGAGATGATGGCGAAGCAATTGGCGGAGCTGTCGGCGGCGATGCAAGAGCGGCTCAACGCCATGCGCGAAGAAATTCTGGCCAAGCAAATGCAGACCCTGACCGAGCAAGGGCGCGCGGATCAGGAGTTGATCCAAACCACGATGGCCAACGCCACGCTGCAACTCAAGAGCGCAATGGAAGCCTTGACCCAAACCACGGACACGCGCCTGGAGCAGATCAGCGGCAAGGTGTCGGAGCGGCTGGAAGAGGGCTTCAAGAAAACCAACGACACCTTCACCCAGGTCATGGCGCGGCTCGCCACCATCGACGAAGCGCAGAAAAAAATCGACGGCTTAACCACCAATGTGGTGAGCTTGCAGGAGCTGCTTGGCGACAAGCGCTCACGTGGCGCTTTCGGCGAGGTGCAATTGGAAACGTTAGTGCGCAATATCTTGCCGCACAACCCAGTGCAGCCGGTGTATGCCAT
>MEQN01000137.1:17367-20115 GCA_001770235.1 Betaproteobacteria bacterium RBG_16_58_11 | reverse complement strand
ACCGGCACGGTGGCGGTGGATTCCAAATTCCCGCTGGAAAATTATCAGCGCATGTACGACAAGCGCTTGTCCGAAACCGAGCAGGCCGTGGCCGAGCGCCAATTCAAGCTGGATGTGAAAAAGCACATCGATGATATTTCCGGCAAATACATCATCCCCCACGAGACCTCGGACGGCGCGGTGATGTTCGTGCCGGCGGAGGCGGTGTTCGCCGAGATCCACGGCTATCATCAAGACATCGTGGATTATGCGATGCAGAAGCGGGTGTGGATCGTGTCGCCCACCACCATGATGGCGATTCTCAACACCGCGCGCGCGGTGATCAAGGATGTGGAAACGCGCAAGCAAGTGCATATCATTAAAGACTCGCTCGCCAAGCTGTCCAAAGATTTCAGTTTGTTCGACGTGCGCATGAAAAAACTCGCCGATCATATCCGCCAAGCGCACGAAGATGCGGAGAAAGTGCAAATCACCAGCCAAAAAATTACTCGGCGTTTTCAGCAGATCGAGGCCGTGGAGCTGGAGCACGACGAGATCGGCCAAGTCGAGGTGATCGATGTGGATGAGCCGGCGGATGATGCAGAACGGCGCTTGAATTAGGAATGGCGATGCACCGATATTTTGTCGCGGCGGGTTTATTACTCATCAGTACTTTGGCATCGGCGCAACTCACCTCGCCGCATTGGCCGCTCAAGCAAGTGTTCGGCAAAAATGCGGCAGTGCTGCAAATCACCAAGGAAGCCGTGGCGGAAGTGTGCGTCAAAGATATCTGCACCCGCTTCGTGCTGCGCGACCCGAAGGGGATAGAGATCGTGCACGACTTCGCGTATCTGTATTTCTGGATGGTCGAAGGCTACGATCTCGCGCCGAACAAGGCCGGTAGCAGCGAACGTTTCGTGGTGACCATTCTCAACCGGCGCAAAGGCCAATGCACCGGCACGGACGAAGAAGCAATTGCGCGCTGCACGCTGGCGCAAATGGCCAAGTCTTACGCCATCTTCGGCCTGGAAACGAAACCCGAAAACGGCTGGAACAAAATCTTTAAGCTCGATATTCCCGCCAAGCTCAAAAGTGCGGGTGTGATTTAATCATGCCGATCAGCTTTGCTCATAAAACCTAAAATTTAGCCGCGAATTAACGCGAATTTTCGCCAATTAAATTCAAGTATCTGCGGGAATTCGCGTTAATTCGCGGCCCATTTTGCTGTTTACTGATTTTGGCGCATAGCCAAATTCCAATCCTATGCCCCTCTTTTCGCCAAAGCAGACAACCATCTCAGCCCGCGCCCTGGAGATCGAGCCGTTTCGCGTGATGGATATCCTGGCCCAAGCGCGGGCATTGGAAGCGCAGGGTCGCGACATCGTGCACATGGAAATCGGCGAGCCGGATTTCCCTACACCCGCCCCCATCATCGCGGCCGGCATCGAGGCGCTTAAGGCAGGACATACCCATTACACGCCTGCCTTGGGCTTGCCGCAGTTGCGAGAAGCCATCGCCGCGTTTTACGCCACGCGTTATGGCGTGACCATTTCACCTAGTCGCGTGGTGGTCACGCCCGGCTCATCCGGCGCGCTGCTGTTGACGCTGGCCGTATTGCTGAATCCGGGCGATGAAGTGCTGCTCACCGATCCTGGTTACCCGTGCAATCGGCATTTCGCACGCTTCATCGAGGGTCGCGCGGTTGCGCTGCCGGTTACCGCCGCCACGCAGTTTCAACCCACGGCCGAAATGATCGCGGAACACTGGTCTGCACGCACACGTGCAGCGATGCTGGCTACACCTGCTAACCCGACCGGTACGCTGCTGACGCTCGAGCAGTTGCAGTCGATTTATCAAGCTGTCGCGGCACGTGGCGGCACGCTGGTGGTGGATGAGATCTACCACGGCCTTACCTATGGCTGCCAAGCTGAAACTGCGCTGGCGCTGAATGATGACGTGTTCGTGATCAACAGCTTCTCCAAATTTTTCGGCATGACGGGCTGGCGCCTCGGTTGGCTGATCGCGCCCGAAGCGTATGTCGATGCGCTTGATCGTTTGGCGCAAAATATTTTTCTCGCTGCATCCACGCCAGCGCAGCATGCGGCGCTGGCCGCCTTTCATCCCGATACCTTGGCGATTTTGGAAGAACGCCGCGCGGTGTTTCAAACGCGCCGCGATTATTTGCTGCCAGCCTTGCGCGAACTTGGTTTCGATATTCCGATCACGCCGGAAGGCGCGTTTTACCTCTATGCCGGTTGTGACCGGTTTGGTTTGGATGCCGAGCAATTGACGCAGACCTTGCTCCTTCAAGCCGGCATCGCGATCACCCCCGGCGCGGATTTTGGCCGCTTCCAATCGGCCTCCCATGTGCGCTTCGCTTACACCACGACGCAGGAACGTCTGGAGCAAGGTGTGGCGCGGCTCGACGCCTTCCTCAAAAAGCTTACTTGACGCCGCCGGTCGATTTGGCAACAATCGGCCCCTTTTGCCGATCGCCCCCTATGGATAATCCGCTCATTTTTGACGTAAACGAACCCGAGTTTCAAGCGCAAGTGCTGGAAGCCTCGAAGCAACATCCCATCCTGGTGGATTTTTGGGCCGATTGGTGCCCGCCCTGCATCGTGCTCACGCCGGTATTGGAGCGCGTGGTGAAAGGCTATGCCGGCGCGCTGCGGCTCGCCAAGGTGGAAGTGGATGAGGGCGAGAATATGCGCCTGGCCGGACGCTATGCCCTGCGCGGTTTTCCCACCGTGCTGCTGATCGTGAACG
>MEQN01000137.1:14561-17321 GCA_001770235.1 Betaproteobacteria bacterium RBG_16_58_11 | reverse complement strand
AAAGCAGTTTCTCGACGAGCATCTGTAAGCCTGCCCTACGTAAACTTGGCGTCTTGACGGTTCAATAGCCGTTTTGGATAACACCGTCATGAAGGCTCGCATTGCTTGCTTGCCAGCCTATCCTTGGCGCGCGAAATATGCTTAAATTCATGCCCCGTTAACCTTCTTGTAATACTTTTCCGGACGCATTCATGGCAGATCGCAGGCTACAAGTTTTCTACACGGTGGCGAAGCAGTTGAGCTTCACCAAGGCCGCCGAATTACTGTACATGACCCAGCCGGCGGTCACGTTTCAGGTCAAGCAACTCGAAGAACATTTCAATACCCGGCTATTCGAACGCAGCCATAGCAAAATCACTTTAACCCCGGCGGGCGAGGTGGCATTGGAATATGCGGAGCGAATTCTTAGCCTCAGCAGCGAGATGGACACACGGCTCGGCGAACTGACGGGCCAGATATCCGGCACCTTGCTGGTGGGGGCGAGCACCACCATCGCCGAATACATGCTGCCGCGCTTGCTGGGCGACTTTAAGGCGCAATACCCCAACGTGCACGCGCGCTTGATGGTGGCCAACTCTGAATCGATTGAAGCCAAAATCGCAGATCACACGCTGGATGTGGGCTTGATCGAAGCCCCCTCGCATCATCCACAACTGATGTCGCATGTTTGCTGCGAAGATGAGCTGGTGGCAATTTGTTCGCCGAAATATCAGGTCGCCCAGTACACATCGATCACCCCGGTGCAATTGGCCGAGCTGCCTTATGTCAGCCGCGAATCGGGTTCCGGCACGCGCGAAGTGATGGACGACTACTTCCGCAAAAATGGCGTGCAACCGGAAGATCTGCATATCGTGATGGAATTGGGCAGCCGCGAGGCAATCAAAGGCGCGGTGGAAGCGGGCCTGGGCATCGCCATCGTATCGCGCGCCACGATTCAGAAAGAGATCAAGCTGGGCGACTTGATCGCGATACCGCTGGAGCCTCGCTTGTATCGTCCGCTGTCGATGGTCAATGCCAAGGAAAAATTCCGTTCGCGCCTGCTCCAGACTTTTCTGGAGTTTGTGATCAATGCGCTGAAGCAATCGAAGCCTGCGTAAAATTGCCTTCCCACGCCTGAAATGAAGCGCGACGAGAAAGACCTGCTCAATCTGTTTCGCGCGCTCCCGCCCGAGCAACAAGATACTTTGTTTTCTTTCGCCGAATTCCTGGCCGCGCGCTCAGGGGATGCGCCGCTCGAATGGGCAGAGCCCGAACCGATCCCGCGCCCCACGGAAGAAAAAGTGGTGCATGCCATCAAGCGCCTGCGTAAAACCTACCCCATGCTCGATCACAGCAAAATGCTGTATGAAGTGTCGGAATGCATGACCCAGCATGTGGTGCAGGGCAAGGCGGCGATAGAAGTGATCGACCAGTTGGAAGGGATGTTTCGCAGCCGCTTCGAGGTCCTGAAAAAATAAATCCCATCCTTCAGCTAATTCTAAAAGCTGATTTTGAACCACGGGGGGCACGGGGAAATCAAGCTTCGATTTTGGGTTTCCCCGTGCCCTCCGTGCTCCCCGTGGTTATTCGCTTTTTATAGGCTTACAGCACTTCCGCCGCATGATCCGCCAGTCTCGAACGTTCGCCGCGCATCAGCGTGACATGGCCGCCGTGCACCCAGCCTTTGAAACGATCCACGACATAGGTTAAGCCTGAGCTACCCTCGGTGAGATAGGGGGTGTCGATCTGCGCAATGTTGCCCAAGCAGACCACTTTTGTGCCGGGGCCGGCGCGGGTGATGAGGGTTTTCATCTGCTTCGGCGTGAGGTTTTGCGCTTCGTCGATGATCAGGAATTTGTTGAGGAAAGTGCGGCCGCGCATGAAATTGAGCGATTTGATTTTAATGCGCGAGCGGATCAAATCCTGGGTGGCGGCGCGCCCCCATTCACCGGCGGTGTCATCGGTTTTGTTGAGCACGTCCAGATTGTCTTCCAGCGCGCCCATCCACGGCGTCATTTTTTCTTCCTCGGTGCCGGGCAGGAAGCCGATATCCTCGCCCACCGGCACGGTGACGCGGGTCATGATGATTTCGGTATAAAGCTTGTCTTCCAGCACTTGCGTGAGGCCGGCGGCGAGCGTCAGCAAGGTCTTGCCGCTGCCCGCTTGGCCGAGCAGGGTGACGAAATCGATGTCCGGATTCATCAGTAAATTCAGCGCGAAATTTTGTTCGCGGTTGCGCGCGGTGACGCCCCACACATTGTTCTTTGCGTGGGTATAGTCTTTGATCGTCTCCAGTACCGCGCCTGTGCCAGCCTGTTCCCGTACCAGTGCATAAAGCGGTTGCGCGCCTTCTTGATAGACGAATTCGTTCACCAGCATTTCGCGGCAGAGCGGGCCTTTGATCCGATAGTAGGTGCGGCCATTTTCCTGCCATGACTCCATGCCCTTGCCGTGCTTGTCCCAAAAATCCGTCAGCAGCGAGCGCACACCGGTGTAGAGCAGGTCGGTGTCTTCCAACACCTTGTCGTTGAAATAGTCCTCTGCCGTGAAGCCGAGCGCGCGCGCCTTGATGCGCATATTGATGTCTTTCGACACCAGGATCACTTGGCGCTTGGGGGACTCGCGTTTTAAATGCAGCATCACGCCGAGAATGACATTGTCGCCCTTGTAACTGGGGAGAGCGGTGGGCAGATCGGTATGAATGGCGTAGGTTTGCAGAAACAGGCTGCCGGTGGCGGAATCATTGCTATGCGCGGCAAGCGAGATGCCTTGCTCCATATT
>MEQN01000137.1:10694-14530 GCA_001770235.1 Betaproteobacteria bacterium RBG_16_58_11 | reverse complement strand
AAACGGCTGGCTTGGCGCGCATTGCGCGCGACTTCGGTCATCCCCTTTTTGTTGTTGTCCAACTCCTCCAAAGTCATCATGGGGAGGTAGATATCATGCTCCTCGAACCGAAATAGGCTCGATGGGTCATGCATCAAAACATTGGTGTCGAGTACGAATAATTTGGTGAGTGCGGCTGGCTTATCTGCGGTGCTGCGTTTCTTAGCCATAAAGGGAGCTTCTCCGAAGGGTTGAGGGACTAACTGGTTTTAATGTAGTCGAGCACTTCCTGCACATGGTTCGGCACTTTGACGCCACGCCACTCTTTGACGAGCGCGCCTTTTTTATCGATCACAAAGGTGCTGCGTTCAATGCCGCGTACTTGTTTACCGTAGAGATTTTTCATTTTGATGACATCGAACAACTGGCATGCGATTTCTTCGCTGTCGCTGAGCAGATCGAAGGGGAGCACGAGCTTGGCTTTGAAGCCCTCATGCGATTTAAGGCTGTCGCGCGAAATACCCACAATTTCACAGTTGTGCGCCCGGAATTCGGCGTAGGCATCGCGGAACTGCATGCTCTCCGTGGTGCAGCCCGGGGTGTTGTCTTTGGGATAAAAATAGATGACGAGGCGACGACGTTTGAACTGGCTGAGCTTAAACGTTTTGCCTGCCGTGGCGGGTAGCTCGAAATCAGGAACAGGTTGATTGAGCATCGTGCCGGTCATGCATGTGCAACTGAATCATGGCTCCATTGTTGTCAAAATCGGGAAGCTTGGCAACCCCATTTTGATTCCCCAATTGATCAAGACCGGGCCACGATGAAAACGCCCAGCATAATCACGCCGATACCGAGCAAGCGCATGAGGGAGACGTGCTCCCCGAGCAAGTGCCATGCGGCAAGCGCGGTCAACACATAGCCGATCGACACCATCGGGTAGGCCAGGCTCACTTCAACCCGCGACAGCGCCATGATCCACAGCACCATGGAGAGGCCATAGGCGAATACCCCGCCGAGAATATGCGGTTGGGTCGCCAGTTGCCAAGTGACGGGCAGCAGATTCTCGCTGGTGAAGGCGAAGTGACCGACCGCATTGGTGCCGGCTTTGAGCAGCAATTGCGCGGCCGTGCCGAGCAGGACGGCACCGAGGATGAGTGCCCAGTTGGTAAGTGCCATATTGCCTCCCATATTGGAATTAATTTTCACCACGGAGTACACGGAGGGCACGGAGGAAAAAACATTTTCCTGATTAACCATGAAGTTCAGTAAGTTGTAGCCCACCGTGTTGCTTCCTCCCATATCCATCACGCCCATCAGGACAGCGGGCCCATGTAGCGCCGGCTTCCAGCCGGCATGCAAGCAGGATGCTTGCGCTACAAAACCCGGCTCAGCCCCCCACAAGAGGAGGGAACTGCTGAACTTTGTGGCTAGTCATGAACATTTTTAAAACTCCGCGTCCTCCGTGTACTCCGTACCCCGGAGGGTAGGCTACGCGCTGGTGAAGGAATTTCTTATTTCCCCCGCTTCAACATCACAATCACCGCGCCGCTGCCGCCCTCTGCGGGCTGCGCTTGGACGAAAGCCAGCACATCCTCGCGCTGCATGAGCCAGCTTTTTACCAGTTGCTTCAATACCGGCTCATTGTTTCTGGAGCTCAGTCCCTTGCCGTGAATAATACGCACGCAGCGGCTGTCGCGCTGCTGGCATTCATTCAAAAAAGCCACCAGTTGCTCGCGCGCTTGCTCGCGGTTCAAGCCATGCAAATCCAATTCGTCCTTGACGACCCAATGGCCGCGCCGCAGGCGGCGTATGGCTTGTTGCGAGAGTCCGGGGCGTTGAAACGTGAGTGGGTCGTCATTGTTGTCTTCCCAAGCCACATGATCGGTGAGCAAGTCATGTGCGGGTGAGTCACCGGTTTGGCGCTGACGCGGAATGGGTTTGACGTAAGGAGGCGGCGGCGGGATGCGCCCTGGGTCGGGGAGTAGGCGCGCATCGCCCACCGCGTCGCGGAACAGCGCCGCGTCATCCGCGGTGGGGATGCTGGTTTTTGTTGCGGGTGGCTTGGGCTTAGCCAAGTTGGTCGAGATAACGCTCCGCATCCAGGGCCGCCATGCAGCCGGTGCCGGCACTGGTGATGGCTTGGCGGTAGATGTGGTCTTGCACATCACCCGCGGCGTAAACGCCCGGAATGCTGGTCGCGGTGGAATTGCCGGCATGGCCGCCCTGGGTGACGATATAACCGCCTTCCAAGGTGAGCTGGCCTTCGAACAGGTCGGTATTGGGCTTGTGGCCGATGGCGATGAAAATACCGGTGAGCGCGATGTCTTTGGTGCCGCCGTCGGTGGTGGATTTGAGGCGCATGCCGGTCACGCCGGTTTTATCGCCCAGCACTTCATCCAAGCCCTGGTTCAATTCGAGCGTGATGTTGCCGGCGGCGACTTTTTGCATCAGATGATCGATCATGATTTTTTCGGCTTTGAAGGTGTCGCGCCGATGCACCAGGGTCACATGGCTGGCGATGTTGGCCAGATACAGCGCTTCTTCCACCGCGCTGTTGCCGCCGCCGATTACGGCAACTTTTTGGTTCTTATAAAAGAAACCGTCGCAAGTGGCGCAGCCGGACACGCCTTTGCCCATGAAGGCTTGTTCGGACGGCAGCCCCAAGTATTTGGCGGAAGCGCCGGTGGCGATGATGAGTGCGTCGCAGGTGTAGGCGCCGGCATCGCCGATCAAGGTCATCGGTTTCTCGGTGAGCTTGGCGGTGTGAATGTGGTCGAAAATGATTTCGGTGTTGAAGCGCTCCGCATGGGCCTGAAAGCGCTGCATCAAGTCCGGCCCTTGCACGCCGTTGACATCGGCCGGCCAGTTATCCACTTCGGTCGTGGTCATGAGCTGGCCGCCCTGGCTCAAGCCGGTGATCATCACCGGCTTCAAATTCGCGCGCGCGGCGTAAATCGCGGCGGTATAACCCGCGGGACCGGAACCGAGAATGAGTAATCGGCAATGCTTGGCGGACATGAAAAACTCCTGCAAAAAATAGGGACAAAGGGAATCGAAACGAGCTCGAATTTTAGCAGCAATCCAGGTATCTTGCGGGCATCTTGCGGGCGCACTGTGACGGCGTTGATGTTGGTATAATCGCCCATTACTTAATCGTTTGAATCAATGGCTATTTCCAATCGTACTGCGGGCAAGGCAAATGGGCGCGAGCCCAATGCGCGGCTCGTGCTCTTGCTGCGCGAAGCGTGGTGGCTCGTGCTCATCGCGGGCGCGGTGTATCTGGCGCTCATCTTCATCACTTATCACAAAGGCGACCCGGGCTGGTCGCATGGCGGCAGCGATCTGACCGTGCACAATGCGGGCGGCTGGCTCGGCGCGTGGCTGGCCGACGTGCTCCTGCACGTATTCGGCTTGTCCGCGTATTGGGTCGTGGTGTTCGTGAGCTATCTGGTGTGGTGGGGCTATAAACGCATCGAGAGCGCGGGGATCAGCGAGCGGCGCTCGCTGTTCGTGGCCTTCGTCGGATTTTTGCTGGTGTTGTTTTCCAGCAGCGCGCTGGAATATCTGCGCCTGTATAACCTCAGCGTGGCCTTGCCCGATGCGCCGGGCGGGATTGCCGGCGCGGTGGTGGGCCAGATGTTGGCGAGCGGCTTTGGCCATACCGGCTCCACCTTATTTTTGCTCGCGCTGTTTGGCATCGGCTTCAGCCTGCTCACCGGCGCATCGTGGCTGATGATCATGGAGCAGCTCGGCTTCGGCGTGGAGTGGAGCTATAACGCGATTCGCCGCACCATTGAGAATCGGCGCGACCGCAAGGCGGGCGAGGTTGCCAGCATCGAACGCCAAGAAGTGGTGCA
>MEQN01000137.1:10197-10661 GCA_001770235.1 Betaproteobacteria bacterium RBG_16_58_11 | reverse complement strand
CCGATCCGCATCGAGCGCCCGGTGCTGGAGATTCCCAAATCGACGCGGGTGCAAAAGGAAAAGCAGGCGCCGCTGTTCGCCGAGCTGCCGGATTCGCCCTTGCCGCCGCTGCATCTGCTGGATCAAGCGGAAGGCGAAATCGAATTGCTTTCGGCCGACACGCTGGAATTCACCTCGCGCTTAATCGAGCGCAAGCTGCTCGAATTCGGGGTCGAGGTCAAAGTGGTCGCAGCTTATCCCGGCCCGGTCATCACGCGTTACGAGATCGAGCCGGCGGTGGGCGTGAAGGGCAGCCAGATCGTCAATCTGATGAAAGATCTGGCGCGCGCCTTGTCGGTGGTGAGCATTCGCGTGGTGGAGACGATCCCCGGCAAAAACTGCATGGGCCTCGAACTGCCCAACCCCAAGCGCCAAGTGATTCGCTTGTCCGAGATTCTCAGTTCCCAAGTCTATGCCGACATGGC
>MEQN01000137.1:9365-10101 GCA_001770235.1 Betaproteobacteria bacterium RBG_16_58_11 | reverse complement strand
ATGATTTTGTCCTTGCTGTACAAAGCCGACCCGAGCCAGGTGCGCCTGATTCTGGTCGATCCGAAAATGCTCGAGCTTTCGGTGTACGAAGGCATTCCGCATCTGCTCGCACCGGTCGTGACCGATATGCGCCAGGCGGCGTATGCGCTGACTTGGTGCGTGAATGAAATGGACCGGCGCTATCGTCTGATGTCGAGCCAGGGGGTGCGCAACCTCGCCGGCTTTAACCAAAAAATCGCGGACGCGAAAAAGGCCGGCGCGCCGATCCCGCATCCTTTCTCGCTCACGCCGGAAAACCCCGAGCCGTTGGAGCCGCTGCCGCTGATCGTGGTGGTGATCGACGAGTTGGCCGATCTGATGATGGTCGTGGGCAAAAAAGTGGAAGAGCTGATTGCGCGCCTGGCGCAAAAAGCGCGCGCCTCGGGCATTCACCTGGTGCTCGCCACCCAGCGCCCGTCGGTGGATGTGATTACCGGCTTGATCAAGGCCAATATCCCCACCCGCATCGCGTTTCAGGTGTCGAGCCGCATCGATTCGCGCACCATCCTCGACCAGCAAGGCGCGGAAGCGCTGCTGGGCCAGGGCGACATGCTCTACATGCCGCCCGGCACCGGCTACCCCCTGCGCGTGCATGGCGCCTATGTCGGGGATCAGGAAGTGCATCGCGTGGTCGAATGGCTGAAGAAGCTGGGCGAACCGCAATATGTTGAGGGTATTCTCGAAGCGAATGAAGGCG
>MEQN01000137.1:9139-9281 GCA_001770235.1 Betaproteobacteria bacterium RBG_16_58_11 | reverse complement strand
GCCTCGATCTCCAGCGTGCAGCGTCAATTACGCATCGGCTACAACCGCGCCGCGCGTCTGATCGAGCAGATGGAACGCTCGGGCCTGGTGTCGGCCATGCAGGCCAACGGCAATCGTGAAGTGTTGATGCCGAATCGGGAGT
>MEQN01000137.1:8815-9127 GCA_001770235.1 Betaproteobacteria bacterium RBG_16_58_11 | reverse complement strand
AATCTAGCCGCGAATTAACGCGAATTACCGCTAATTTTGGTTCACTCCCTATTCGCGTAAATTAGCGTTAATTCGCGGCAAAAAAGGGTTTTGATGAAATTCTTACTAGCGATATTTGTTTTCCTTCTTAGCTTAACGTCAGCCGCCCACGCCGGCAGCGTCGATAGTCTGCGCACCTTCGTGCGCGAGACGCAAACCGTGCGTGCGCATTTTGCGCAGACGGTGCTGGATCGCAATGGTCGCAGCGTGAGCCAGGCTTCGGGTGTGATGGCTTTCTCCCGCCCCGGTAAATTCCGTTGGACTTACGACAAG
>MEQN01000137.1:7826-8755 GCA_001770235.1 Betaproteobacteria bacterium RBG_16_58_11 | reverse complement strand
AACCAAGTCACGGTGCGCAAGCTGGATGATGCGCTGGGCAGTTCGCCCGCTGCCTTGCTCGCCGGCAATAATGAAATCGAGAAATTCTTTACCTTGTCCGAAGCGGGCAGCCGCGATGGGCTGGATTGGCTGGAAGCCAGCCCTAAATCCAAAGACACGATGTTTGCCGCGGTGCGTATGGGCTTCGCCGGGAACACGCTCAAGCAAATGGAACTGAAAGACAGCTTCGGCCAAACCACGATCATTCGCTTCGACAAGCTCGAACGCAATCCCAAACTCCCCGCCGACCAATTCAAATTTGCGCCGCCCAAGGGGGCGGATGTGATCGGTGAGTGATCTTTTTTCGCATGAGCCGGATGCGCCGCTGGCGGAACGGCTCCGCCCCAAAACCCTAGACGAAGTGATGGGCCAGGCGCATTTACTTGGCCCCGGCAAGCCGCTACGGATCGCCTTCGAATCCGGCAAGCCGCACTCAATGATTTTGTGGGGGCCGCCGGGCGTGGGTAAAACCACGCTGGCGCGGCTGATGGCGGGCGCGTTCGATGCCGAGTTCATCGCACTCTCCGCGGTGTTGTCGGGGGTGAAAGATATCCGCGACGCCATCACCCGCGCGCAATTCGCGCTGGAGCAAAGCGGCCGCCACACCATCCTGTTCGTGGACGAGGTGCACCGTTTCAATAAGGCGCAGCAGGACGCTTTTTTGCCCTATGTTGAAAAAGGCTTGTTTACCTTTATCGGCGCCACCACCGAGAACCCCTCGTTTGAAGTGAACAGCGCGCTGTTGTCGCGGGCGCAAGTGTATGTGCTAAAACCCTTGTCTGAAGCGGAGCTCGGGCAACTGTTCGATCACGCCTGCCAAGCCGCGTTGACTGATCTCAGCTTTGAACCCGGCGCTAAAGCGCTCATCGTCGGCTGTGCCGATGGCGATG
>MEQN01000137.1:313-7748 GCA_001770235.1 Betaproteobacteria bacterium RBG_16_58_11 | reverse complement strand
GACACGGTGGCCAAAAGCGGCCGCCGTTTCGATAAAGGCGGGGAAGAGTTCTACGACCAGATTTCCGCGCTGCATAAATCGGTGCGCGGCACCGCGCCCGATGCCGCGCTGTATTGGTTCATGCGCATGCTGGATGGTGGCGCCGATCCGCTGTACTTGGGGCGGCGCATGATCCGCATGGCGTCCGAGGATATCGGGTTGGCCGATCCGCGCGCGCTGCGCCTTACACTGGATGCGGTGGAGACCTTCGAGCGCCTCGGCTCGCCGGAAGGGGATCTCGCCTTGGCGCAAGCCGTGATCTACCTGGCCTGCGCGCCGAAAAGTAACGCGGTTTACGTCGCGTATAATAATGCCCGTGCTTTCATCACGAACGATAAATCGCGTGCGGTGCCGCTGCATTTGCGCAACGCACCGACCAAGCTGATGAAAGAATTGGGGTACGGCCATGCCTACCGCTATGCGCACGACGAGCCGGAAGCCTATGCCGCAGGTGAGGAATATTTCCCCGAAGACATGCCGCAGGTGAGTTTTTACGAACCCACTTCACGCGGACTAGAATCTAAAATCGCCGAGCGTTTGGCGCATTTGCGCGAACTCGACGCTAAAGCAAAACGAAAGAAATAATTATGTTAGATGTTCAATTACTTCGAAATGATCTGGAAGGTACCGCGCAACGTTTGAAAGCGCGCGGCTTTGAGCTGGACTTGCGCCGCTTTCAGGAACTGGAGCAAGAGCGCAAAGGGGTTCAAATGCGCACCCAGGAATTGCAGGCGAAGCGCAATCAAAGCTCGAAGCAGATCGGCATTGCCAAATCCAAAGGGGAAGATGTCTCGGCGATCATGGCGGAAGTGGCCAACCTGGGCGATGAGTTGAAAGCGGCTGAGGAAAAGCTCGCAGTGATTCAGACTTACCTCAATGATCTATTAATGAACATCCCCAATTTGCCGCATGAAAGTGTGCCGATTGGAAAATCAGAGACAGACAACGTGGAGGTGCGGCGCGTAGGTACACCGCGCAGCTTCGATTTCCCGGTCAAGGATCATGTCGATGTGGGCGAAGGCCTGAAGCAGTTGGATTTTGAAACCGCCGTGAAAATTACCGGAGCGCGTTTTTCGGTGATGAAAGGGCAACTGGCGCGGATGCACCGCGCGCTCTCGCAATTCATGCTGGATGTGCATACCCAAGAGCATGGCTATACGGAAGTGTACGTACCGTTTTTAGTCAACGCCGACAGCATGCGCGGAACCGGGCAATTTCCGAAATTTCAAGATGACCAATTCCATATTTGCGCCGACGATTTATATTTGATACCAACGGCAGAAGTCCCGGTCACCAACATCGTGCGCGATGTCATTGTTGCTTTCGAAGATTTGCCCCTTAAGTTCGTTTCGCACACCCCCTGTTTTCGTCGCGAGGCAGGCTCTTATGGCCGCGACACGCGTGGCATGATTCGCCAACATCAGTTCGAGAAAGTGGAGCTGGTGCAGATTGTCCAACCCGAGCAGTCCTACGCCGCTTTGGAGGCCCTGTTGGGCCACGCCGAGACGATTCTGAAAAAACTTGAATTGCCCTATCGGGTGATGGCCTTGTGCAGCGGCGATATGGGCTTCTCCGCCGCCAAGACTTACGACATCGAAGTCTGGCTGCCGGCGCAGAATACCTATCGTGAAATATCGTCGTGCAGCAACTTCGAAGCATTCCAAGCACGGCGCATGCAAGCGCGTTATCGCAACGAGAAGAACAAGCCGGAACTAGCGCATACCCTGAATGGCTCCGGCCTGGCGGTGGGGCGTACCTTGGTGGCGATTTTGGAGAACTATCAAAATGCCGATGGCAGCGTGACCATTCCCAGCGTGCTGCGGCCCTATATGGGCGGGGCTGAGCAAATCTCCGCATAGGGTCGTAGCGCCGGCTTCCAGCCGGCATGCCGGCAGGGATGCCGGCGCTACAAAGGCGCAGCGGCTTTTTTGATCTTTTTGGGCGCCGGTTTGTTGTTCTTCGCCAGCGTTGAGAAAAACGGCTGGTAAGGCTTTTCGAACTTCACCAGAATGTCATAGTAAGTCCGAATATTCTCGGTAAAAATCACCGGCTCACCACCCCGCGCAAAGCCGTGCTTCACGGTCGAGTGGTGCGCTGCATTGGCAAGCAAGGGCAAGGACTTCTTCAGATCCGGCCAGACATCTGGATTGAGGCCCTGGCGCTGCGCTAGTACGCGCGCATCTTCCAAGTGCCCATAACCCACGTTGTAGCTCGCGAGTGCCAACCAAGTGCGATCCGGCTCCGCTACGCGTGCCGGAATCGTCTCAATCATATTCAATAAATACTTCGACCCGGCGATGATGCTTTGCTTCGGGTCCAGTCGGTCGTCAACCCCCATTTCATCCGCTGTCTGCTCGGTCAGCATCATGATGCCGCGCACATTGGTGGGCGAGGTGGCGAGCGGATCCCATTTCGACTCTTGATAGCCCAAGGCCGCGAGCAGACGCCAATCGATCCCGGTGATATCCTGCGCTTCGTAGTACAGGTCGCGGTACTTGGGTAGCACCGTGTTCATTTTTATCAGAAAATGAATCACATCGGCTTGTTCCAAGCGTTCGAGATGACCGTAATACCGATCCTGTAAGCGTTTCAGCGTGCCGTCGCGTTGAATTTTGGCGAAGAATTGGATGGATTTCTTATACAGCCAAGCATCACCATCCTTTGGAAACGCCCAACCCAGATATTCCGGGCGACCGATGTCGAAGCCAACCGCCAATTCCGGGTGAAATTTCTGAGAGAGCTTGACGATGTGCGAATCGGCGACAACATAGTCGATTTCCCCCAAAGCGAGTTGTGCGAGCAAGTCTTCCGTGACTTGATCTTTCGACTCGATCCAAGTCAAGTCGGGGAATTTGCGCTTCGCCTGATTCAACTGATTCACGTAACTTGTTCCCGCCACCACCACCAGCTTCTTGCCGAGCAGATCCTTAACCCCACTGGGTTTGTCATACGCAATGTTGTAGACGACCTGCTGTTGCACCGACTGATAAGCCGTACTGAATAAAAGGCGCATCTTGCGATCATCGGTAATGGTGATGCCGGCCGCGGCAAAATGCGCCTGGCGCGAAGCGACCTTGGGCAAAATGTCTTGGAATTGATTGGTCACGACAAAATTGACTTTAAAACCGAGTTCCTTGGCGAACAGCGTGACCAGATCGTGTTCAATACCGGCGTATTGGCCCTGCGAGTTTTCGTAATAAGTGGTCGGACCATTGCGCGTAACGACAGTCAGCTCACGTGCTTCGCGCGCAGAAGGAATCGGCTTGCTGCTCCAATCGCAGGCGGAAAGCAGCGTACTTAAAAACAGGATAAGAAGAACCCGCATTGCAAGAGTTTGGCGAACGAATCGTATTTTGTCCATGTGCGTCCGTGAAATGTAGGTGCGCTTCTGATAGAATCGCGCCCTTCGGAGAGGTGGCAGAGTGGTCGAATGTACCTGACTCGAAATCAGGCGTACGGTTTTCCGTACCGTGGGTTCGAATCCCACCCTCTCCGCCATTATTATGGCAATACTCTGCAAAATAAGTGATTTAGAAAACTAATGTTTTCTCTACCCACAAAACAGACCATGAACGAAATCTATTTCGTGGTGAAAATATGTGATATTGGTATTTTCTGAAAGAAAATGATCAACGCTTGAGATGGGTTATCCTCGTTTAGCGCGTATTCATCCCTACAATTTTCCAGCTTCGCCTACCGATGCCTGACGATAGATAATCTGATAGTTGATGGGGTGAGATTGTTTCCGGCCGGCAAGATAACCCGGGGACAAAATCATTTTGCTGCGATGGGGTGCGATACAATTCGGTTTGATTAATATCAGACCTGGTTAAACCATGAACACTTCCTGCGCAGTATCCGCCGCCTGTACTTCGGACTGCGACGTACTGGTGATCGGCGGTGGCCCAGCCGGCTCGACCGCCGCCGCCTTACTGGCCGAGCGTGGCTACCGCGTGACCCTGTTGGAAAAAGCGCATCATCCGCGTTTTCACATTGGCGAATCGCTACTCCCCGCTAATTTGCCGTTGCTGGAAAAGCTGGGCGTGGCGGACGCGGTCAAGGCCATCGGCATGGAAAAATGGGCCGCGGAATTTGTTTCGCCCTGGCATGATCACAAACAGGCGTTCCAATTTGCCGATGCCATGGATAAATCCATGCCCATGGCCTTTATTGATCCGGTGTTTTCTTCCGGCGTGATGCTGGCCGTGCACAGCGCCTTTGTCGGGGCCGACACCGTGGACACCTGCTTGCGCCATCCGCAGCAGGCAGCCGCTGCATTAAAGAAATTCGACCGCACAATGCGGGTTGGTCCGAAGGCATTTTCCTGGTTTATTTACCGGGTGACCAATCCCACTCTGCGCGATATGTTTATGGGGCCGCGCAACATTTTTCGCGTAAATAGAGGCGCTGCTATCGGTGTTGGCCGGCGACGTGTTTGGCAAAACGCCGATTCAGCGCCCCTTGCTGCTATTCAAAGGGCTGTATTACGCGGCGTCCTTGCTCAATTTCAGACGCACATTGCAGGCATGGCGCAGGCGCAAATACAATATCCGGGCGGTGGATGAAACGGGCGCAGCGGTGAATTGATGCACGACACGGTATCACCCTTGCATGGCTCAAACCTGTCCATAGCAGCGTTTTTGAAACAACCGGCACAGTGGAAAAGCAGCGTGCTGGGCGCCCTGTGTTTTTCTGTGGATGCGGTCGAGCGCGCGATGCAAATTGACGTGGAGATTCCCTGCATGCGCGTACCTATGCAGAGACTGGATGCCGGCGATTCCATCTGCGAAGTGTGGCACGGCAGCGGCCAGCTAACGCAGGGACGATATGGTGCTATCCATTATCGC
Organism: Betaproteobacteria bacterium RBG_16_58_11; assembly: GCA_001770235.1. Classification (GTDB taxonomy): domain Bacteria; phylum Pseudomonadota; class Gammaproteobacteria; order Burkholderiales; family Thiobacteraceae; genus RBG-16-58-11. The sequence continues at coordinate 2,862 of MEQN01000137.1, read as the reverse complement.
CACGACGATGATGTTTTGTTTGGCGTGATTGAATTGACTGAAACAATGTTTGAAGCCGGCGCTGACAAAACGCCGCTGCAGCAGGCCACCGAGTCGGCCTATCGCCAAGTGTTTACCTTACTCGACACGCTGCACTACCCGTATCTGTTTCGCTTCTGGAATTACATCGCGGACATCAACACCCACAGCTTCGGGCTTGAGCGCTATAGCCAGTTCAACCTGGGACGGCAGAATGCTTTCCTGGCGCACGGACGCGATGTCGTGGGCAATGTCCCTGCCGCGTGTGCCTTAGGTTCTGCGCAAGGGCCTTTGACCATTGCCTTTTTAGCCGGGCGCGTGGCGCCGCTGAGCATTGAAAATCCACGCCAGATCAGCGCTTACCAATATCCGCAACAATATGGTCCGCGCAGCCCGACATTCTCGCGTGCCAGTCTGGTGCGCCTGGGGCAAGATGAGGTGTTGTTTGTTTCCGGCACCGCCAGCATTGTTGGCCATGCAACTGTGCACCCCACCGATGTCGTGGCGCAAACTCGCGAAACCATGGCCAATATCGAGGCTGTGCTGGCCGAGGCAAATCGCCTGGCGAGCCAGCCTAGCTTCGATCTCGCCAGCCTGTATTACAAGGTATATGTGCGCCACCCTGCCGATCTGGCGCAGATTCGCGACGAGCTGGCACACTGCGTGGGCGATGCGCTCAAGGCAGTCTATCTGCAGGCTGATGTGTGCCGCCAGGATCTGCTGCTGGAAATCGAGGCCACTGCCGCGCATCCGCTAGCGCGCATGTCCGGCCAGCGGGATTGATCATGCGCGCCGCATTGCGTGTGTTGCTGAATGGCTACGATTACCTGGTGCTGTATCTTGGCCTGGCCTGGCTGGGGATACTGTGCCTGGCATGGACGTCGGTTGCGATGATTATTTGCCCGCTACTGTCCGAGCGCCGGGGACGGGCGCTGGGGCGTTATGTCATCATGGCGGTGTTTCGAGTTTATCTTGCCAGTCTTAGCGTGTCGCGCCGGTGCAGCTTTGATCTGGAAGCGCTGGATGTCCTGCGCGATGAACCTTCGCTGATTATCGCGCCCAATCATCCGTGTCTGCTGGATGCAGTGATGGTGATTTCACGCTTGCCGAATGTTGCCTGTGTGCTTAAAGCCGATTTGATGAACAATATTTTTCTCGGTGGGGGTGCTCGACTGGCGCGCTACATCCGCAATGAACCGGTGCGGCGCATGGTGCAGCTGGCAACCCAGGATTTTGACTGCGGTAGCCATCTGTTGCTATTCCCGGAAGGTACCCGCACCACCTCGTGCCCGGTCAATCCGCTCAAGGGCAGCATCGCGCTGATCGCGCGCCGTGCACAGGTACCGGTGCAGACGGTGCTGATCGAAACCGATTCCAAGTATCTGAGCAAGGGCTGGCCGCTGTTCCGCAAACCCCCCATGCCGATCCATTACCGGGTGCGCCTGGGGCGGCGCTTCGATCCACCGCAGCATACGCAGCGCTTCATGACAGAATTGGAACATTATTTTGCGCATGAGCTAGTACAAGGCTCGGCGTTTTACCCAACCCATTCTCTACCCACGCAGCCTGACCGTACACCGTCATGATTGCCGCCTCGACTACGCATCTCGTCCTCATTCCCAGCTATAACCCCGGTGCCAAGGTCTATGAGACTGTGCGCGCGGCACGACAATACTGGAGCCCGGTGTGGGTGGTGGTGGATGGCAGCAACGACGGCAGCGCCGAGGGTTTGCAAGCGATGGCGGCGCAGGATGCCGACCTGCGCGTGATGATCTTGCCGCGCAACCAGGGTAAAGGCGCAGCGGTACTGCACGGTTTGGAGCAGGCGGCAGCGGCGGGTTTCAGCCACGTTTTAACCATGGATTCGGATGGACAGCATCCACCCGAACGTATTCCGGCGTTCATGGCGGAATCTGCGCGCCAACCAGCGGCCATGATATTGGGCGTACCGGTATTTGATATTCACGCGCCGAGCTTGCGCGTGAATGGGCGGCGCGTTTCCAACTGGTGGGCCAATCTGGAAACGCTGTGGGCAGGCATTGGCGACTCGCTGTTCGGGTTTCGCGTGTATCCGCTTGAACCTTTGCGGCAGGTGATGCGCCATCAGCCGTGGATGCGTCACTTCGACTTTGATCCCGAGGCCGTGGTGCGTCTTTGCTGGTATGGGGTCAGGCCGGTGAATCTGCCAGCCCCGGTGCGCTACTACCGCGCGGAGGAGGGTGGCGTGTCGCATTTCCGCTACCTGCGCGATAACCTGCTATTGACCTGGATGCACACGCGCCTGTTTATCGGTTTTGTGTTGCGCTTACCTGTTTTACTGGTAAGGCGTGCGCGGGGACAATAAATGTAGGAGCCCGATTTAACCAGCCACTTATCCATCGTTTTTTGATGGATTAGTGGAATGGCTATGCAGGGCTATCGGGCGATCTGAATGGCGAGGTATCGCGCAATGAATTGCGCTCCCACAGGATCACTTTTTGTAGGAGCCCGATTTATCGGGCGATTGGGGGTTGGTGGAAATGATGCTACGT
>MEQN01000137.1:0-265 GCA_001770235.1 Betaproteobacteria bacterium RBG_16_58_11 | reverse complement strand
GGCGATTGGGGGTTGGTGGAAATGATGCTACGTTTCGGGAGAATCGCGGCATGGCCATCGCGCAATGAATTGCGCTCCCACAGATCGCTTTTTGTAGGAGCACGATTTATCGGGCAATTCTGGGTTACAACCATTTCGCATTCCAGTACGGGTAGTTGACAATTTTGTCTCAGAGTCCGGCACGCAAGGGATTGGCGACGATGTAGCGTGCCACACCGACAATGTCTTCTTCAGCGCGCAGTGCATGGTCATGAAAACCGTGTTG
>MEQN01000136.1:7599-7901 GCA_001770235.1 Betaproteobacteria bacterium RBG_16_58_11 | reverse complement strand
CCGCTGTCGCGCCCGATTTTCATTTATGTATCGGACAAAGCCTACGATCGTCCTGAAGTCAAAGAGTTTATCCAGTATTACCTGAAGCAAGCGCCCAAACTCGTGGCCGAGGTCAAGTATGTCCCCCTGCCCGATTCAGCTTATAAGCTGGCGTCTGACAACTTCGCCAAGCGCAAGCTTGGCACCGGCTTCGGCGGCGAAGCGGAAGTGGGTGTGCTGATCGAAGAGTTGCTCAAGCGCGAAGGCAAACACTAATAATCTGAAGTAAAACAATCGTGGTGGCATTTAGCCACCCGATTTTG
>MEQN01000136.1:7249-7593 GCA_001770235.1 Betaproteobacteria bacterium RBG_16_58_11 | reverse complement strand
GGAGAACCGGTCCTGAAGGTAATCTATGCGGGTTTAGCGCCGAACCCCATACAAAACTGAATAATCCGAATAATTCAGGGGTTCATACTAATGAATAGCCCGGCTCAAATAATGAACGAAGATTTTTCCCTGCCTGTCAGTTCTCGTCTGGCGTTCCGCTTTTCGCGGCACATACGCGAGCGCATTATCGAATTCATTTTGCTTCTGGCCGCCAGCATCGCGGTCTTCACGACGCTCGCGATCATCGTGATTCTGGTTTACGAATCCATTCCATTTTTTCAGCATGTCTCGCTCAAGGATTTTCTGACCGACACGCAATGGACGCCGCTGTTCGACGATGCCCA
>MEQN01000136.1:4321-7211 GCA_001770235.1 Betaproteobacteria bacterium RBG_16_58_11 | reverse complement strand
CGGCGTTGCCCTCTCGGTCGCGATTCCGCTCGGCACTATTATCGCCATCTACCTGAGCGAATTTGCCTCACACAAAGTGCGCGAGATCGTCAAACCCTTCTTGGAATTACTCGGTGCAGTGCCCACCATCGTGTTTGGCTATTTTGCGCTGGTGTTCGTCACGCCCTTGTTGCAAAGCACTATTCTGCCCAATCTGCCTGGTTTTAACATGCTCTCGGCAGGTTTGGTCATGGGCATCATGATCATCCCCTATGTTTCTTCACTCAGCGAAGACGCCATGCATGCGGTGCCGATGCACATGCGCGAAGCCTCCTACGCCATGGGTGCAACGCGCTTTCAAACCGCTTTCCGTATCGTCACGCCCGCCGCCTTCTCGGGCATCGCGGCCGCTTACATTTTAGGCATCTCACGCGCCATGGGCGAAACCATGGTGGTCGCGGTGGCCGCCGGCATGCAGGCGAATATGACGTGGAACCCGATGGAACCGGCAGAAACGATGACCGCTTATATTGTGCAAGTGAGCTTGGGTGATCTGCCCCATGGCAGCATTGGCTACCAGACCATCTTCGCGGTGGGATTAACGCTCATATTCATGACGCTGGCTTTTAATATCATGGGGTTCTTGCTCACCCGTCGCTTCCGGGAGCGTTACTAACATGACCGCACCTAACGAACAGCACATCCAAGAAATTCGCGCCCTGATCAAAACACATAAGATCTGGGACAAGGTATTCGCCATCGTGGGTTTGATTTCCATGTTGGTGGGCGTCACCACGCTCATCGTGCTGTTCGCCAATCTGGCGATCGATGGTGCACCGCGTTTATTGTCGTGGGATTTCTACACTTCCTTCCCCTCGCGCCGGGCCGGGTCGGCGGGCATTCTTTCAGCCTGGGTCGGTACTACTTTAGTCATGCTGGTGACCGCCGTCTCGGCGGTACCAATCGGCGTCGCCGCCGGGATATATCTGGAAGAGTACGCAGCCAAAAACTGGTTCACCGCCATCATCGAGATCAATGTCACCAACCTCGCCGGCGTGCCTTCCATCGTGTATGGCCTGCTCGCCTTGGGCTTGTTTGTCTATCAGTTCGGCTTGGGACAAAGCATTCTCGCCGCCGGCCTCACCCTGGCCTTGCTGATCCTGCCGGTGGTGATCGTCGCCACACGCGAGGCGATCCGCTCCATTCCGCAAGCCATTCGTGAGGCCGCCTATGCCGTGGGCTCCACGCGCTGGCAAGTGGTGCATGACCACGTCTTACCCTATTCCACTGGCGGCATTTTGACCGGTGTGATCATCGGCCTGTCGCGCGCAATCGGCGAGACGGCACCCATCATCACCATCGGCGCTTTGACCTTCATCGCCTTCCTGCCGGATTCACCCATTAAAGGCGAATTCCCCTACATCTCTTTTGATTGGATCATGGCGCCGTTCACGGTGATGCCGATCCAAATGTTCAGTTGGACCTCCCGTCCGGAACAAGATTTTCAATTCAACGCGGCTGCAGCCGGCATGGTGCTGCTGGGCATGACGCTACTCATGAACGCATTGGCAATTTACCTGCGCTATCGGATCCGAAGGAATATCAAATGGTAGAACTGGCTGAAACATCCGCCCTGAATGAAGTTAAAGATGCGGAGGGCATGGTCGTCAAACCGAAAGCCGAGGCCAAAGACCTGAGCTTCTTCTATGGTGCTTTTCAAGCGCTAAAGAACATCAACATGCCGATCGCCGACAAGCGCGTCACCGCGCTGATCGGCCCCTCCGGCTGCGGCAAATCCACCTTCTTGCGCTGCTTCAATCGCATGCATGACCTTTATCCCGGTAACCGGTACCAAGGCAAAATTGTCCTGCAACCGGACAACACCAACATTCTCGGGGCCAAGGTCGATCCGATCGAAGTGCGCATGCGTATCAGCATGGTGTTTCAGAAGCCCAATCCTTTCCCCAAATCGATTTACGAAAATGTCGCCTATGGCCTGCGCGTACGCGGTTCACGCAGCAAACGCTCGTTGGACGACAAGGTGGAAGAAGCCCTGCGCGACGCGGCGCTGTGGGATGAAGTCAAGCATCGGCTAAATGATTTGGCATTCAATCTTTCCGGCGGCCAGCAACAGCGCCTTTGCATTGCCCGCGCGCTCGCCACCGATCCTGAAATCATGCTGTTCGACGAACCGACTTCCGCACTCGACCCGATCGCCACCGCCAGCATCGAGGAGCTGATCTCAGAGCTCAAGAGCAAAGTCACTATTCTCATCGTCACCCACAACATGCAACAAGCGGCGCGCGTGTCCGACTTCACCGCCTTCATGTACATTGGCGAGCTGATCGAATTCGGCGTCACCAACAACCTGTTCGTGACGCCGGCCAAGAAGCAGACCGAAGACTACATCACCGGCCGCTTCGGTTAAGCGCCTTCCAAACTTTTCTAACCACGGGGGACACGGGGAATACTAGAACAGATTTCCCCGTGTCCCCCGTGGTTCATGTGCTTCTTCCGTGCATTCGGCGCGCCGCTAAAATCGGCTACAATATCCGTTTTCGAAATCACCCCTTGGAGTTCTGCTTATGTCGATGTCGGACCGCGACGGCGTAATTTGGTACGACGGCAAAATGGTGCCGTGGCGCGACGCCACCACCCATGTCCTGACCCACACCCTGCACTATGGCATGGGGGTGTTCGAAGGCGTGCGCGCCTATAAAACCGATCAAGGCACGGCGATTTTCCGTTTGAAGGAACACACCGACCGCTTGTTCCGCTCGGCGCATATCCTCGGCATGAAAATGCCCTACGACAAGCAAACCATTTCGGATGCGCAGCTCGCCTCGGTGCGCGACAACAAACTCGAATCCGGCTACCTGCGTCCGATGGCGTTCTTCGGCTCGGAAGCCAT
>MEQN01000136.1:2654-4307 GCA_001770235.1 Betaproteobacteria bacterium RBG_16_58_11 | reverse complement strand
CACCCACGTCATCGTCGCCGCCTGGACCTGGGGCACCTACCTCGGCCAGGAAGCGTTGGAAAAAGGCATTCGGGTCAAAACCTCGTCCTTCTCACGGCATCATGTGAACATCACCATGTGCAAAGCGAAAGCCAATGGCAACTACATAAATTCCATCCTCGCGCACCAGGAAGCGGCGCAGGATGGCTACGACGAGGCGCTACTGCTCGACGTCGATGGCTTCGTCGCGGAAGGTTCGGGCGAAAATGTTTTCATGATTCGCAATGGCAAGCTCTATACGCCAGACCTCACCTCGGCATTGGAAGGCATCACCCGCGACACCATTATCACGCTCGCCAATGAAATCGGCCTGCCGGTAGTAGAGAAGCGCATCACGCGCGATGAAGTGTATAGCGCCGACGAAGCCTTCTTCACCGGCACTGCCGCTGAAGTGACGCCGATCCGCGAGCTCGACAATCGCGCCATCGGCGAGGGCAAACGCGGCCCAGTCACGACACAGCTGCAAACCATGTTCTTCGATTGCGTGAAGGGCAGAGACAGCAAACACAAAGACTGGCTCACCTACATTTAAGGGGAATGAAGATGGCGGAGACAAAAGAAAACACCCAACGCTACGTCGAAATCAGCGCCGAGCAATTGCCCCTGCATTGCCCCACGCCGGAGATGGCGCTGTGGAATGCCCATCCGCGCGTGTATTTGCCAATCGAGAAAAAAGGCGAAGCGCTCTGCCCCTATTGCGGCACGCTGTACAAACTCAAGGGCGGCCCTGTCGCTTCGCATCATTGAAATGATGCTTTAACGACGGACGCAAGCATCCGTTTCTAGCAACACATTCGTGACCAAAATCCTCATCATCGCCCCCGCCTGGGTCGGCGACGCCGTCATGGCCCAGCCGCTATTCATGCGGCTCAAGCAACGCTTTCCCGATGCAACGATCGACGCCTATGCGCCGCCCTGGGTTGCTCCGGTATTGCGCCGCATGCCGGAAATCAACGCGGTCATCGACAATCCGTTCGGCCACGGCCAACTGCGTTTGCTTGACCGGATAAAAACGGCGCGGGAATTGCGTGCCCATCACTACGATCAAGCAATTGTTTTACCCAACTCGCTCAAGTCGGCGCTGATTCCTTTTTTTGCGCGCATTCCCTTGCGCAGCGGTTTTGCCGGCGAATTTCGCTATGGCTGGTTAAACGATGCGCGGCCATTGGATGAGTCGGCTTATCCTTTGATGGTGGATCGTTTCGCGCTACTGGCCGAACCACGTGGCCGAGCCCTCACGCGCCCTGTGCCCAACCCACGCTTGAGCATCAACCAAACTCAACAAGCGGCAACGCTGACGAAGCTGGGATTAACCCTTGCGCAACCTGTTATCGCGCTCTGCCCCGGCGCCGAATATGGCCCGGCCAAACGTTGGCCCGCGGCGCATTTCGCCCGCCTCGCGCAATCGCTGCAACAGCGTGGTTATCAGGTATGGCTCATCGGTTCGAATAAGGATCAGGCGATTGGCGCGAGCATCGAGCAATTAAGCCATCATGCCTGCCGCAATTTGTGCGGACAAACTTCGCTCGATGAAGCGGTGGATTTACTTGGCTGCGCCACGGCTGTGGTCACCAATGATTCCGGCTTGATGCATGTCGCCGCTGCGCTGGACAA
>MEQN01000136.1:1593-2627 GCA_001770235.1 Betaproteobacteria bacterium RBG_16_58_11 | reverse complement strand
CAGCCCCGGCTTTACGCCGCCCTTGTCCGGCAAAGCGCGTATCGTGAGTCTCAATCTGCCATGCAGCCCGTGCTTCAAACGCGAATGTCCGCTGGGGCACCTGAACTGCTTGCTCAATATCACGCCGGATCGGGTGCTCGACTTGCTGGATGGAAAAGTCAGCTCATGTAGGTTGGGTTAGCGGCTTTATCGCGTAACCCAACAAAACCTAATCATCCTTCTAAACGCCGGTGTTAATGTGTTTTGCCTACCCGTCGGGGTTGCCTGGAGGCGCCTGCTTTTGTGAAGATTGGGTTTGTTGGGTTACGGCGCAAAGAACCGCGCCTAACCCAACCTACATCGGCGGAGTATGTTTCGTAATTTATAGGTACAGGTCCTAGAGACGGCTAAGGGGCCAGCCCCTTAGCCGTTGATGGGTGGAGAAGTCAGGCGACTTTCTTGGTGCAGGACGACGGCAAGGTGATGCGCGAGATGAAGGACAAGAATTCGCTATCCTTCTTGGGTTCTTGGTTGAAGCGGATCTCGATCTTGCCGCCGGCCTTTTCCACGAATTGGCGGATCGCGTCCATGCCCACGCCGCGGCCGGAGATATCGCTGACATTGTCGGCGGTGGACATGCCCGACTGAAAGATCAGATCGGACAAGACCTTCGCCGAGACATCGCCTTTCGCATCCAGCAAACCATCTTGGATCGCACGGTCTCTGAGTTTTTTCACCGCCAGGCCGCGGCCATCATCCGAGATGGAGAGCACGACCTGGTCGTTTTCCTCGTTGACTTCGACGGTGATGGTTCCATAGTCCGGCTTGCCGTGCGCTTTCCGTTCCTCGCTGGTCTCGAGGCCATGATCCATCGCGTTGCGGAAGCTGTGCGTGAACACGTTTTTGATGACCGGCGCGATATCCGGGACGAAGCGAATGTTGTGGTCTTCGATGACGACATGGGGAGCGGACTTGCCCAGCTTCTGGGCCAGTTCGGGCATGGAGCGGACAATCGCGTCCAACAGCGATTCCATGGACTCGGTACCGATGGCGTT
>MEQN01000136.1:404-1533 GCA_001770235.1 Betaproteobacteria bacterium RBG_16_58_11 | reverse complement strand
TCGTTGATGCCGTCGAGAATGTGCTTGAGCTTATCGAGCAGGCCTTGCTCGACAAACATGCCCGCGGCGGTATTGCCGGCGAGTTTCTCCTTGTAGATGGTCTCGTAGGTCTGCACCAGCCGGCGCGTTTCTTTCAGTTCGGCCAGCATCTTGTCCTTGTCCCAGCTTGCCGCGCCGTGCTTGCGCAATTCATCGTAAGTGCTCTCCGCCGCATGCGCCACATCCGTGATCGCGGTAAACCCATAGGTGCGCGCGTTGCCTTTAATGGTATGCATATTGCGGAAAAGCGTGGCGATCGTTTCTGCGGATGGCTCGCCGGTCTCCGCAATGAGCTTCTCGTTGTCATCGGCAAAGCGGTAGGCGTCCCGGACGAAGGACAGGAATTTGTCGGCTGCGACGGACAATATCTGCCCGATCACGTCGAGTTCCCATTTTTGCTTCTCGGCCTCGGCCTGCAAGCCGCGCAGCTCGGTCACGTCGCGCACCGTGACCATCAATTTTTCGACGCTGCCGGATTCGCTGAGGATCGGATCCCAATCGAGCTCCATGATTTTCAATCGGCCATCCGGCATGGTCTTGGTGAATTCCTTGACCAGGCAATGGCGGTTGAAGTCGAACATCATCGCGTCTTCGCCCAGGATGGCGTCCAGCGCCGCCGAAATCTGCGACAAGGCATTGCCGCCAAGGGCGGTATTGCTGAACAGCAGCTCCATCACGCTTGCATTGGCGATCTGCTTCGACTCGACGATGCTCTCCAGAAAAGCCGAGTACTCCGGATGAATCTTTCCGCCAGGCAGGATGGTGAAAATGCCCTGGTGCATGTTTTGCATCATATTATTGATGTCGTTGGTTTTTTGCCGCAATTGCGCGGTGCGCTCTTCGACTTTCTGCTCCAGTGTCCGGTTTTGCTCCTCGATCACATGCAGCATCTGGATATTCTTGAAGCTGACCACGGCCATGCGCGCAAGCGTCTGCGCGAATTCCTGATCGGTGTCACTGAATTTGACTTGGCCGACATGGCCACAGAAATTCATTACGCCAAAGATATCTTCATTGTCGAGCATCGGCACACTGACGATGGCGCGGGGGGAAGTATCGTCGCCCGGTTTGGCTTCGAATGACTCGCCTT
>MEQN01000136.1:111-279 GCA_001770235.1 Betaproteobacteria bacterium RBG_16_58_11 | reverse complement strand
CTCTTTCCTTGTTGTACAGATAGACCGAACCCCACTCGACATCCGTCTGATCGCGCATCACCATGAGCGCATGCTCCAGCACCTTAAGGGGGTCGTGCATCGAAGTCAGCGACTCGCCGGTTTGATTTAGTATTTTCAGATCGCCGCTTTTTTTAACGATCGCGTCCC
>MEQN01000135.1:4654-5695 GCA_001770235.1 Betaproteobacteria bacterium RBG_16_58_11 | reverse complement strand
TCCCTGCCGGCTGCATTTCGTTGTAACCACAGTGGAGATAAGTTCAACTCCTCCAGCCACTCAGGTGACAACTGCTTCATAGCGCCAAGCCCATCAGAATCGCATCTTCGCGCCCGTCGTGTGCCGGATAGTAATGTTTGCGCGTGGCGATTTCGTTGAAGCCGAGGTCATCATACAAACGTTGCGCCGCGAGATTCGAAGGCCGCACTTCCAGGAACATCATCTCGGCCCGGTACTCGCGCGCGACTTTGATCAGGTGCTGCATCAAACGCCGCCCCAGCCCTTGGCGCTGCCAGTCGGCGCCGATGGCGATGTTGAGCACATGCGCCTCGCCCGCCGCCAGCATCAACACCGCATAACCCACCAGATGCGAGCCGAACTCGTACACCCAGCAGCTATAACCGGCATTGAGCGAATCGCGAAAATTGCCCGGCGTCCAGGGAAAGGGATACAACTCGCGCTCGATCGCCATCACCGCATCCACATCGTCTTTGTTCATGGGGCGGAAAGAAAAGGCTTGGCAGGGCACTGCGCTCATCGTTCGCTCATTTTCAGCGCGACTTTGTCGCGAATATACAGCGGCGCCGCTTCCCACGCGGGCACGCCACGGCCCAGGCTCAACTGCCGGCTGCCTAAGCGCGCGATCTCACGCGCATGGGGGAAGCGATCATCGAATACTTGGCTCAACTGCCCGGCGAAGTGTTGGCGCAATACGCCCTCACCCACCCGAAAACCGCTGCCGACGCCGACCCAATCGTAGCCTTCGACGGCGGGCACTGCGTGCGGCGCATATAAACCGGGCACATGAATTTCGCACCAGTCGCCCTCCTCGCGCCGGTAAGCGGCGTGATACACCTCGCCCATGCGCGCGTCGAGACAAGCGATGACGCAATCCTGCTCTACACTTTCAGCTAGGGCCAGTAAGGTCGAAATGCCCACCACCGGCAAATCCGCGCCGAAGGCCAAGCCCTGGGCCACGCCGCAGCCGATGCGAATGCCGGTGAACGTCCCCGGCCCCTGGCCGAAGGCAATGCCATCGAG
>MEQN01000135.1:2749-4623 GCA_001770235.1 Betaproteobacteria bacterium RBG_16_58_11 | reverse complement strand
AATACCTCCAGCATCGGCAAGATCAGCTCGGAATGGAGAATACCCGCGTGCGACTCGCGACAGATGATCTCGCCGTCGAGATAGAGGGCGAGGGAGAGGTATTCGGTGGAGGTGTCGAGCGCGAGCAGACGCATTCGCGCATTATATATGCGCGCCAACAAGTGGCGCGCATGAATAGCTTAACTCCGACCACCACCCTCACGCGGCCGATGCGCTTTCATGTAGCCGGCTATTTCCTGCGGACTGACTTGGCCATTCTTATCGGTATCCATTTCGTCAAAATGCTTCGCGATAGGGGGCGTGGATTTAGCCTCCTCGCGGCTCAGCGCGCCATCATTGTTCGCATCGGCTTTATCCCAGCGCGCTTTCATCTCCGTCTTCGCTTTTTCGCGATGCTGCTCCATGCGTGCTTTGGCGTAGTCGCGGTATTCGGCCTCGGTCACTTGACCGTCCTGATTGGCGTCCATGGCCTCGAAGCCTTTCTCCATGCGCGGGTGGGTCTTGGCTTCCTCGCGGCTGATTGCGCCATTGCCATCCTGGTCGAGACGTTGAAAATGCTGCCTCGCTTCCATGCGCGGCTTGGCCCCGCGTTCCGCCTTGGCTGGCGGCTCGGCGCCCAACACGGCACTCGATACGCCAAGCGCCAATAACATCGTGAGATATTTGCTCATGTTTTTCTCCAGTTCAACTGATGCTTATTTAACCGCTTTCGGACGCACATCTGCGTCGTGCTTCTCTTGGTAGATATCCTTGGAAAGCGCGTTGAGGTCCTGATGCAGATCTTTACGCTCTTCCTTGGTCAATTTGCCGTCGGATTTGTAAGCGCGTTCTTCCTGGCGAATCGCCTTTTGCTCGCTGCGCAAGTCTTTGGTTTCCTCCTTGGTCAGTTGCCCGGAGCGCACGCCTTGCTTGATCCGATCTTGCTGGTTATGTTGGCGCTGGTTTACGCCGGGATCGCGCGGACGGTGCTGCCGTGCGCCTTGTTCGGCATAGGCTTGGCCGGCGATAAGGGCGAGGGAGGCTAACAGCAAGCTAATAGTCGTTTTCATGATGAATCTCCTTAAAGGTTAGATGAAATCGAGATACGCTTTCCCGATGGCTGCATCGTAGGCCCTGGCTGTAAATAATCTGTTTCCGTCCAGGGTGAAATTGTAAAAATTTGTTACAAAGCGCCGCCCGTGCAACATCTCGTCACATTGTGCTTCTCCCGCAGGCCGGCTCCCGTTAGCATAAGCACCATGAATTCCCCTCAACATCGTTTATTAGTGGTGGACGACGATCTCCGCCTGCGCGACCTGCTCGGCAAATACTTGGCCGAGCAAGGTTTTGCCGTGGAGTTGGTGAATGATGGCGTGGAGATGGATAAGAAGCTCGCGCACAGCCACTATGATCTGATCGTGCTCGATCTCATGCTGCCGGGTGAAGATGGCTTGAGCATTTGCCGCCGGCTGCGCGGCAATGGCGAGCGCATTCCCATCATCATGCTCACCGCCAAGGGCGACGAAATCGATCGCATCGTCGGCCTGGAGATGGGCGCGGACGATTACCTGCCCAAGCCTTTCAACCCACGCGAGTTGCTGGCGCGCATCCACGCCATCTTGCGCCGCCAAGCGCCCGCCCTGCCCGGCGCGCCGGAGGCGCAGCCAGGCAGCGTGGCATTCGGCCCCTTCCTGCTTGATCTGGCCACGCGCGGCTTCAGCAAACAGGGCAACGCGCTCGCGCTCACCACCGGCGAATTCGCCCTGCTCAAGATACTCGTCACCCATGCGCGCCAACCCTTATCGCGCGACAAGCTGATGGCGCTGGCGCGTGGCCGCGAGCACGAAGCATTCGACCGCAGCATCGATGTGCAAATCTCCCGCCTGCGCAAGCTG
>MEQN01000135.1:2122-2690 GCA_001770235.1 Betaproteobacteria bacterium RBG_16_58_11 | reverse complement strand
GTGTTCGTGCCCGATGGGGTGCCTGCGCCATGAAACTTTGGCCGCAGACCTTGCTGTGGCGCACGGTATTGCTGCTCGCGCTGTTAATCGTCATCAGCCAGCTAGCCTGGTTCGGCATGGTGCGCTGGCTGGATCGCGAGCCGCGCGCCCAACAAATCGCTCAGCAAGCGGCCAGCGTGGTGCAATTGACGCGCACCGCCCTGGTCGCAGTGCAACCTGCCAAACGGCGTTTCTTCTTGATGGAGCTGCATCAACAAGAAGGCATCCGGATTTATCCCGCTTTTCCCGGCGAGTCGGCAGGCCTTCAACCGCAGCGCCCTTTCTTTAATCTGGTGCAGCGGCACATCAAACAGCGCTTGGGCGCGGACACCCAAGTCTCTTTCGGGCGGCGTGGGGTTCCAGGTCTATGGGTCAGCTTCAAGATTGAAGACGATGAATACTGGGTCGCCATGCCGCGCGTGCAAGTGGCGCGCGTGATCCCGCTGCACTGGATCATGTGGGGCGCCTTGAGTCTGGCGCTGGCGCTCATCGGCGCGTGGTTTATCGCCTCGCGCATCAATCGCCCGGT
>MEQN01000135.1:0-2114 GCA_001770235.1 Betaproteobacteria bacterium RBG_16_58_11 | reverse complement strand
TGGCCAAAGCCGCCATACAAATCGGCCTGGGCGAGAGGGCCGATCCGATTCCCGAGCAAGGCCCGAAGGAGTTGCGCAGTCTCACCCGCAGCTTCAATCAAATGAACGCCGATCTGCTGCGCCTGCACCAAGCGCGCACGGTGATGCTGGCCGGCGTCTCGCACGACTTGCGCACGCCGCTCACCCGCTTGCGGCTGGCGGTGGAAATGCTGCAAGGAAAAGTCGATGCCGCCACGCAAAGCGGCATGGTGCAAGACATCGAGGACATGGACGCCATCGTCGGCCAATTCCTGGCCTTCGCGCGCGGCATGGAAAGCGAGCCGCTGGAAACGGTGGATTTAAATCAGTTGATTGAAGCGACCTGCGCGCGCTATGCCCGCAGCGGCAAACCTATCGCCAACGAACTCGGCGCACTGCCCACGCTCGCGCTGCGCCCGCTTGCCATGCAACGCCTGTTGAGCAACCTGTTGGATAACGCCTTTAATCATGGCAACGCTGAGGTCACGATCCAGACCGCACACAGCGGCAACACCGTTACGCTTTCGGTGCTTGATCGCGGGCCAGGCATTCCCGCGCATGCAGTGGATGCCGCGCTGCAACCCTTCTCGCGCCTAAATACTGCGCGCAGCGGCCAATCCGGCGCTGGCCTGGGGCTCGCCATCGTGGAACATATCGCTCACATGCATGGTGGAAAACTTGAGCTGCTGGCGCGGCTGGGTGGTGGCTTGGAAGCGCGGATTACCCTGCAGACTATCTAAACTTTTTGGGTATCGGTAATTGCGCGGCTGATTTTAGTCAGGAAATGGATCAAACAATAATTATAATTTGTGTTGGATTGCGAACATGCGAGTGTCTCAGTTGTACTGGTAGCTGACGATTGATGATCTGCGATTAGTTTCCCAAAGCAGACATTGAACGTTAAAGTTAAGGGGCGCCGCGCTTGCGTGGCGTCCCGCTTGAACGCGAGGCTAGGCTGCTCGATGGCTCTACCAATCGCCCGGATACAAATTTGTGAAGTACGCTAGCAATTAACGTTTGATATGGCATACCTTCTTCAAGTGCACGAGCTTGAATATCCATCAAATCAGGAGTGGAAAGGCGGATATTGACTCGCTTCTCTTTAAGGAAAGTAGCGGAAGCAGCAGCTTTGAATTTCGTCAGCCTGGCTTTTGAGGGCGAGATAGATTTAAGCTCACCCTTATCGTATTCAGCTAAAATTTCTTTTTCAAATTTATCAAGTTTTTTCATTTTGCATTACTCCTTGAGCAAATAGTCTTTGGTTGCTTTTCTGCTTGGAATGATCGTCTTCAAAAAGTAATAATCGACTTCTTCAACGTATGGTACCAAGTAAGCATAATCATCAAGCACCACAACAAAAACGAATTGATTTGGATATTTATCTGGGTTGGGATGGCGTAATTCATCTAATAATCCATCCGCCTCAATCGCAAGAACAATCTCTTCGAACGAAATGCTACGTTCAATTTTCAGAGACTCATTTTTTTCGTGGTTCCAGCGGAATGGCTTCATGTGAGCATTCTAGCCAAATGTGTGCCTAATGTCACCTTTCGGCGTATGAGGCCTAACGACGCTGTAGAAAAACCCCATTCTGAATGCCCTGTTCAGCCCTGGGTGGAATTTTTTCAAGCGCAATGCCCCTCTTCATTTTTCGCATCCTGTCTTTTCTAAAATACCTTCACTGCGAATCCGAGCGGCCTACCAAGCCCATGCATGCGATACCAGGACGCATCGGCCTGTCCTTGCCACTCAATCTCGCATAGCCATGCTTCGCCAGCTTCACGATATTATGCATCATGCAATACAGCTTCCACTGCCCGTCCACCTTGGTCTTTCCGCGTAGCGTAAAGCAGTGCAGGCGCTTATTTCCGCGCAAGTTGCCAAATACCGGTTCCACCGTCGAAACGGGCAACGGGGTCACCCCTTCGCTTTGACCCCTTCGCTTTCTTCGCTTTTTGATGCGCGCAAAGCTGGTTCGTGACCCTTGATAGCGCTTGACCAGTTGGCGTCGCTCACAGCCACGCTTGACCAGCCGGGTGATCTGTTGGCGCGAGTAGCCGCTGACGCGTTCAATGAAGCGCAGAATCACCGCCTTG
>MEQN01000134.1:30177-31081 GCA_001770235.1 Betaproteobacteria bacterium RBG_16_58_11 | reverse complement strand
CGATCACCTCGTCTGCCTGCAATGCGGCCGGGTGGAAGAATTCTTCGACTCCGAAATCGAAAAACGCCAAGAGAAGATCGCCAAAGAGCGTGGCTTCACGATTCGCGAGCATTCGCTGTATTTATATGTGGATTGCACGAAGGCGAATTGCCCTTATAGAACTTAATGCCGCGCCAGCATCTCCGCCGCGTGCGCACGGGTCTTCTCGGTAATCTCCACCCCACCCAACATGCGCGCGATTTCTTCGACGCGCGCTTTTTTATCCAGGGTTTCGATCCGCGACAGCGTCGCGCCTTTGACTGTCTCTTTGGCTACGCGCAAGTGATGATGGCCTTGGGCGGCGACTTGCGGCAGGTGGGTGATGCACAACACTTGGTGGCGCAGGCCGACGTCTTTCAGCAAGGCGCCGACGATCTCGGCCACGCCGCCGCCGATGCCCACATCCACTTCATCGAAGATCAGCGTGGGCACGGCGGCCACATCGATAGTGGCGACTTGAATCGCCAAGCTGATGCGTGACAATTCGCCGCCGGAGGCGACTTTGGCTAAGGGCTTGGGGCTCATGCCCGCGTGCGCGGCCACCAGGAAATCGACATTCTCATGGCCGTAGCTCGCACCCTCGGGCACGGGCAATAACGCCACTTCGAATACGCCGCCGGCCATGGCGAGTTGTTGCAGGGTGGCGCTGACTTTTTGGCTGAGTTTTTTGCCGGCTTGCTTGCGGCCGGCGCTGAGTTTTTTTGCCATATCATCGAATCGGGCTTTTGCCTCCTGCTCTTTGCGCGCCAAGGCGGCGGGGTCGGCGCATTCGATCAGCGCGGCCAGACGGGTATTGGCGCGCTCCAATAAATCCGGTAGTTGCTCGGGGCTCACGCGGAATTTGCGCGCGGTGGCGTGGATCGCC
>MEQN01000134.1:29804-30136 GCA_001770235.1 Betaproteobacteria bacterium RBG_16_58_11 | reverse complement strand
GCGTTGTACATAATGATTGAGGCTGTGCGCCGCTTCCTGCAATTGGATTTCGGCAGGCTCTAAGGTATCCAGCGTTTCTTTGAGGCCGGCATCGTATTCGCGCAACTGATTCAATTTAGAAATCAAACCGGCGAGCTGGGTGATGAGCGAATTTTCGCTCTCGGACAACACTTCCACCCCGTAGCGCGCGCCATCGATCAAGCTCGCGGCATGCGTGAGGCGCGCATGTTCGGTTTGCAGCCCCTGCCACTCATCCGGCGTGAATTGCAGCGCGCCGAGCTCCTTGACGCGCCATTCCAAATCTTCGCGCTCTTGCAGCAGCGCGCTTGCAT
>MEQN01000134.1:29442-29741 GCA_001770235.1 Betaproteobacteria bacterium RBG_16_58_11 | reverse complement strand
GGCGCGCTTGATCGCTTAAGCCGCCGTAGCCGTCGAGCAAGGCGCGCTGGGCAACGGCGCGCAGCAGCGATTGGTGCGCGTGCTGGCCGTGGATATCCACCAGCCATTCGCCCGCTTCACGCAGTTGCGTGAGGGTCGCGGCATGGCCGTTGATGAAGGAGCGCGAGCGGCCGCCGCTATCGACCACGCGCCGCATGAGGCAGATGCCTTCATCGCCCGCCAGGTCATTTTCAGCAAGCCAAGTTTGCAGCGGCTTGAGTTTGGAGAGATCGAATTGCGCGGCGATCTCGGCGCGCTCG
>MEQN01000134.1:26757-29146 GCA_001770235.1 Betaproteobacteria bacterium RBG_16_58_11 | reverse complement strand
GCCGCGCGGCCGGAGCAAGGTGAGCGTATGCGTCGAGCGGCGCACGCGCACGCGGTCGCCGGCTTTCAGCTCCAAGCGGCGCTGGCCGTCGAAGTTGGCATTGCAGTCATCGGCGCGGATCACCAGCACTTCGATTACGGAATGGCTGTTTACGGCGATGGGCCGGTTGCTCAGGGTGTGCGGGCAGATCGGCACCAGCACCATGGCCTCCAGCGTCGGGTGCAAAATCGGCCCGCCGGCGGAGAGCGCATAAGCAGTCGAGCCGGTGGGCGAGGCGACGACCAAACCATCCGAGCGCTGGCTGTAAACGAATTGGCCATCGATAAACACCTCGGTCTCGATCAAGCGGCCGGTCGCGCCTTTGCTCACCACCACGTCATTGAAGGCGCGTGCATGGAACGCCGCTTCACCCTCGCCATCGCGCTCGACGGTGACATCCAGCAAAAAACGATTCTCGCTGGTGTATTCGCCGTCGAGAATTTCCCCCAAGGTTTCGGTCATGGTATCCACCGACACATCGGTGAGAAAGCCGAGCCGGCCTTGGTTGACGCCGACCACGGCCACATCGTAGTCGGCCAGGATGCGCGCGACGTTGAGCATGGTGCCGTCGCCGCCCAGCACGATCACCAAATCCGCCACATTGCCGATATCGACCAGGCGCGCGGAATCGAAACCGGGGATGCCCATGCGATCGGCGGTTTGCACCGTGATCAGCACCTTGCAGCCTTTTTCCTCCAGAAACTGGGCGAGGCGCACGATGGGGCCGCTGATTTCTTGCGTATTGTATTTGCCGACCAGGGCGACGGTCTTGAAGGGGAAATGCATAATGGATGAAATTATAGCCTTGGCGGACGAGAACTTCATAAAATTCCCAAAATACGTACAATGGCTACCATGTTGGATAAACGCTCACAACTGCTGCTGAAGACCCTGGTCGAACGCTATATCACCGAAGGCCAGCCGGTCGGCTCGCGCACGCTGTCCAAGTATTCGGGGCTGGATTTAAGCCCCGCCACCATCCGCAATGTGATGGCGGATCTGGAAGAGATGGGGTTCATCGCCAGCCCGCACACCTCCGCCGGGCGCATCCCCACCACGCGCGGCTATCGGGTGTTTGTCGATACCTTGCTCACGGTGCAGTCGATTCCCTCCGCCGAGGTGCTGCAACTGGAAAGCCAGCTCGATGCTTCCGACCCGCAGCGGCTCTTCGCTTCCGCCTCGCGTCTCTTGTCCGACCTGACCCAATTCGCCGGCATCGTGGTCGCCTCCAAGCGCACCAACGCCATCCGCCATATCGAGTTTCTGAATCTCTCCGAGCGGCGCATTCTGATGATTTTGGTATCCACCGACGGCTCGGTGCAAAACCGTATTCTCATGCCGGCTGAAACGTACACCGCCACCGAGTTGACCGAAGCCGCGAATTTTTTCAATCGGCACTACACCGGCCGCGCCTTGGAAGAAGCCAAAGACAATATTCACAATGAATTAAAACAACTGCGCCAAGACATGACCGGCCTGATGACCGCCGCGCTCGAAGCCGGGGCCGAAACCCAAGAACAATATGTGATCACCGGCGAGGGCAAGCTGCTCGACGTGCACGAACTCTCCAGCAATATGGATCAACTGCGCAAACTGTTCGCCCTGTTTGAGCAAAAAACCCAATTGATGCAACTGCTCGCGGTCGGACAACGAGGCGAAGGCGTGCAGATCTTCATCGGCGGCGAATCCGGCGCGATGCCGCTGGACGAATGCAGCGTGGTGACCGCGCCGTATGAAGTTAATGGCCAAGTCATCGGCACCGTTGGCGTGATCGGCCCGACGCGCATGGCTTATGATCGAGTGATACCGATCGTGGATATCACGGCGAAGCTGCTGTCGAGTGCCCTTTCTTATCACTAAAACAAACCTCTTTAGCCGCGAATTAACGCGAATTTTCGCTAATTAAAATCAGCAGCGATTCTCCCCGGGTTTAATTCGTGTAAATTCGCGTTAATTCGCGGCCAAAGCTTTTGAGGTCAATTCATGCACTACACACCCGACCCCCCCTATTCCCACGGCACGATTCCCAAAGTGGGCGTGCTGCTGCTCAACCTCGGCACACCCGCCGCGCCGACCGCTGCGGCGCTGCGGCCGTATCTGAAAGAATTTCTGTCCGATCCGCGCGTAATCGAGATTCCGCGTTTGGTGTGGTGGCCGATTCTTAATCTCATCATCCTCAATACACGTCCGAATAAATCCGCCAAAAAATACGCGCAGATTTGGACCCAGGAAGGCTCACCGCTGCTCGTGCATACCCAGCGCCAAAGCAAAATGCTGCAAGGTTATCTGGGCGAGCGCACGCGCACGCGCACGCCGCTGGTGGTCGATTTCGCCATGCGCTACGGTAGCC
>MEQN01000134.1:24423-26657 GCA_001770235.1 Betaproteobacteria bacterium RBG_16_58_11 | reverse complement strand
CGCCTTGGATGCCGTATTCGCCGCCCTCGAAAAATCGCGCAACATGCCGGCGCTGCGCAGCATCAAGCACTACCATGACCACGCCGGCTATATCGCGGCGTTGGCGCAAAATGTGAACGACTACTGGATGCAAAATGGGCGGCCGGATAAGCTGGTGATGAGCTTCCACGGCGTGCCGCGCTTCTCCCTCGACAAGGGCGACCCCTATCACTGTGAATGCCAGAAAACCGGACGCCTGCTGGCCGAGCAGTTAGGGCTCAAGCCGGAACAATTTCTGCTTACCTTCCAATCGCGCTTCGGCCGCGCCGAATGGCTGAAGCCCTACACCCAAGCCACGCTGGAAGAATTAGGTAAAAAAGGCACGCAGCGCGTGGACGTGATCTGCCCCGGCTTCGTGGCCGACTGCTTGGAAACGCTGGAAGAAATCGCGATGGAATGCCGCGCTGCTTTTATCAGTTGCGGCGGCAAGACCTTCAACTACATCCCGTGCTTAAACGAGCGCCCGGATTGGATCCGCGCCTTGGCCGACATTGCGCTGGCCAATCTGCAAGGCTGGCTGTGCGAAGACCCCGCCCAACTCAAGCAAGCCGCCGAACTATCCCGTACCCGCGCCGTGGGCTTGGGTGCGAAAAATTAATAGTTAAGCGAACTCCCAATCCTGCATCCGCAGGCCAATCACGCGCCCGAATTCGCCGGTATTGTGCGTTACCAACACCGCGTCGTGGGCGCGGGCGATGGCTGCGATCAAAAGATCATTCGGGCCGATCGGTTTGCCTTGCGCGAGCAGATCGGCGCGAATCAACGCGTAGTGTTCCGCGCACAAGTCGTCGAAAGGCAGGCTGTTCAAGGGAGAGAAAAACAGTTTCAACCGTTGCAGGTTTTCTTCCACCCGCGCGCTGCGGCGCGCACCGAACAGCAGCTCCGCCTTCACCACGCTACATAATGCGATGTCGGACGGCGAGTGCGCACGAAACTGCATCAGGATACCCGGATGCGCCTCATTGAGCAGACGAATACAAACGTTGGTATCCAGCAAATACACTACTTCAGCTCCGGCCGCTCTTCGTACTCGCCCTGCGGCGGACGCACTAGCGGCGCACCCTGCCATTGCCCGAATACTTGTTCGAAATATCCCTGCGGCCACTGGCTGGGCTGACCAGCTTCCTGTTTAACGAGATTGGCCAGATAGCGCGAAAGGGGCAACTGGGCCTGACTGGCCTTGTTGCGGATTTGCGCCTCTACCTCGTCCGGCACATAAAAATGTAATTGAGCCATGATCTTAACCTAACATGTATGTGATATATGTGTTCATGCTAGGCCACGCCCCTGCCTACGTCAAGCCAGATGTTTTCAAGCCAATTTTTTAAGCCCCTACTTGAAACCCAGCAATACATCCCCATTTGCCTCCAAGACTTTGGAGGAATGCATGTCAAATCAAGAAACTAGCCCTGCAAGCGAAGCCCCGCAACCCGCGCCTGAAACAGAGATAATGCCCAGCCTGGAAGAGATGCTCCAGGCAGCCGAACTCAAGGCGCAGGAGCATTACGACGCCTGGATGTATGCCAAGGCCGAGACGGAAAACATCCGCAAGCGCGGCCACGACGAGGCCGACAAGGCGCGCAAATACGCGGTGGAGAATTTCTCCGGCGAGCTGCTGGCGGTGAAAGATGCGCTGGAAGCGACCCTCGCGGTCGAGAGCGCGAACCTGGAAAGCCTGAGAAGCGGCGTCGATCTGACCCTGAAGCAGCTCAGCGCGGTCTTCACCAAATTCAATATCCAGGAAATCAATCCGCTGGGCGAAAAATTCGACCCGCATAAACATCAGGCCATGGCCATGGTGGAAGCCGATGCCGAGCCCAACACCGTGGTGATGGTGATGCAAAAGGGCTATAGCCTGAATGAACGCATCCTGCGCCCGGCGCTGGTATCGGTAGCCAAAGCAAAAGACGCTTGAAATAGCCTGCACCCGCCCCATTTACAGAACAAGTCATTACTTTTTAGAGGGATTTCATCATGGGAAAAATTATCGGTATCGATCTGGGCACCACCAACTCCTGCGTTTCCATCATGGAAGGCGGCAAGCCTAAGGTAATCGAAAATTCGGAAGGCACGCGCACCACGCCCTCCATCGTCGCTTACACCGAAGAGGGTGAAGTACTGGTCGGCGCATCGGCTAAACGCCAAGGCATCACCAACCCGAAAAACACCTTGTTCGCGGTGAAACGCCTGATCGG
>MEQN01000134.1:19379-24373 GCA_001770235.1 Betaproteobacteria bacterium RBG_16_58_11 | reverse complement strand
ACACCATCGTCAAAGCCGACAACGGCGACGCGTGGGTGGAAGTGCGCGGCAAGAAAATGGCGCCGCCGGAAGTCTCGGCCCAAGTGCTGCGCAAAATGAAAAAAACCGCTGAAGACTATCTCGGCGAGGAAGTCACCGAGGCCGTAATTACCGTGCCCGCTTATTTCAACGACTCGCAGCGTCAAGCCACCAAAGACGCCGGCAGAATCGCCGGCCTGGATGTAAAGCGCATCATCAACGAGCCGACTGCGGCCGCATTGGCTTTCGGTTTGGATAAGAAAGAAGGCGACCGCAAGATTGCGGTGTATGACCTGGGCGGCGGCACCTTCGATATCTCGATTATCGAAATCGCTGAAGTCGAAGGCGAGCATCAGTTTGAAGTGCTCTCCACCAACGGCGACACCTTCCTGGGCGGCGAAGACTTCGACCAGCGCGTGATCGACTATCTGGCGGATGAATTCAAGAAAGAGCAAGGCATCGACCTACGTAAGGACATGCTCGCGCTGCAACGCCTGAAAGACGCGGCGGAGAAAGCCAAGATCGAATTGTCTTCGGCGCAACAAACCGAAGTGAATCTGCCCTATATCACGGCGGATGCGAGCGGGCCGAAACATTTGAACGTGAAAATCACCCGCGCCAAATTCGAAAGCCTGGTGGAAGAATTGATTGCCCGCACCATCGGCCCCTGCCAGATGGCGATTAAGGATTCGGGCATCAAAATCTCCGATATCGAAGACGTGATCCTGGTCGGCGGCATGACCCGCATGCCGCTGGTGCAAGATAAAGTGAAGGAATTCTTCGGCAAGGAACCGCGGCGCGACGTAAACCCGGACGAAGCCGTGGCCGTGGGCGCCTCGATCCAAGGCGGCGTACTGCAAGGCGAAGTCAAAGACGTGCTGCTGCTCGACGTGAGCCCGCTCTCGCTCGGCATCGAACCCCTGGGCGGCGTGATGACCAAGCTGATCCAGAAAAACACCACCATCCCGACCAAGGCGCAGCAGGTGTTCTCGACTGCGGATGACAACCAAACTGCGGTGACCATCCACGTGCTGCAAGGCGAGCGGGAAATGGCCGCGACCAACAAGAGCCTGGGGCAATTCAACCTGGGCGACATCCCACCCTCGCCACGCGGCATGCCGCAGATCGAGGTCACGTTCGACATCGACGCCAACGGCATCCTGCACGTGTCGGCCAAGGACAAAGCCTCCGGCAAAGAAGCCAAGATCACCATCAAGGCGAACTCCGGCTTGTCGGATGAGGAAATCCAACAAATGGTGCGCGACGGTGAAGCACATGCCGAGGAAGACAAGAAGCAACGCGAGTTGGTGGATGCGCGCAACCAATGCGATGGCTTGATCCATTCGGTGAAGAAGACGCTCACGGAGCAAGGCGACAAAGTCAGCGCCGAAGATAAGGCGGCGATTGAAGCCGCGATCAAAGACGCCGAGGAAGCGCTCAAATCCAACGATAAGGAAACCATCGAAGCCAAGATGCAAGCGCTGGGCACGGCCTCGCACAAACTGGCCGAGCAAATGCAGGCGCAAGCCGCCGCGCAAGCGGGTGCGGGCGCCGCGCCTGGCGCGGGCGGCAAGGCGGATGAGGACGTCGTCGATGCTGAGTTCGAAGAAGTAAAGGATAAGTAAGCGGCAAGCAGGAAGCGGTGAGCGGGATAACCCGCCGCCGCTTTTTTGCGCTTACCGCTCACTGCTAACCGCTTACCGCTCACCCAAAAAAAATGACCAAACGCGACTACTACGAAGTGCTGGGCGTCAACCGCGACGCATCGGACGACGACATCAAAAAGGCGTACCGCAAGCTCGCCATGAAGCATCATCCGGATCGCAATCCGGATAGCAAGGAATCGGAAGACAAATTCAAAGAAGCGAAACTCGCCTACGAGATTTTGTCCGACACCAACAAGCGCGCGCAGTACGATCAATTCGGCCATGCAGGGATGGAAGGGGGCGCGGGCGGCGGACAAGGCTTCGGCAATTTCGCGGATGCGTTCTCCGATATTTTTGGCGATATTTTTGGCGGCGCGGCCGGCGGCAGACAGCGCACCAACGTCTATCGCGGCGCGGACCTGCGCTACAACATCGACATCAGCCTGGAAGATGCCGCGCGCGGCAATGAAACCAAAATCCGCATCCCCACCATGGAAGCGTGCGAAACCTGTAGCGGCACGGGGGCGAAAACGGGCACCGCACCCACCACTTGCACTATGTGCGGCGGCCACGGCCAGGTGCGCATGCAGCAGGGATTTTTCTCGATCCAGCAAACCTGCCCTACCTGCCACGGCAGCGGCAAGATGATCACCGACCCGTGCGGCGATTGCCATGGCGCGGGGCGCGTGAAGCAACACAAAACCTTATCAGTCAAAATCCCGGCTGGCGTGGACGAAGGCGACCGCATTCGTTTAACCGGCGAAGGCGAGCACGGCATCAACGGCGGCCCGCCGGGCGATTTATACGTCGTGATCCAACTGCGCGAGCACCCGGTTTTCAAACGCGACCACGATGACCTGCACTGCGAAATGCCGATCAGCTTCACCGCCGCCGCGCTCGGTGGCGACGTGGAAATCCCCACCTTGGACGGCCACGCCAAAATCAAAATCGCGGAAGAAACCCAAACCGGCAAAGTATTCCGCCTGCGCGGCAAAGGCATCAAAGGCGTGCGCAGCCAAACCCACGGCGATCTTTATTGCCACGTCGTGGTGGAAACCCCGGTCAATCTGACCGCGCGCCAAAAAGAATTGCTGCGCGAATTGGAAAATCTGAGCGAGGGCGAAGACAACAACCCGCGCGCGAAGGGGTGGATGGATCGGGTGAAGGATTTCTTCGGGCAGTAAACAGAATAATAAAGAATACTTAGCCGAGCTACATTGCCCTAGACGGCAATATCTTCCGGCTGTATCAACACCACTTTGCCATCACGCCACTCGGCAACAGGATTGTCGGCGCGCTTGTGTACCAGAAGCGCTTGCTTGACACTCTCCACCAGCGCTTGGTCAATTAGACGTCCATCTTCAAAAATGCGGTCGATGTCGGGTTTGGATTCGTTAACTTTCACCACTTGCTATCTCCTGTAAGTGATTCCGCATCATGGCTGGAAAATCTTCCGGCTTTTGCATCCCTTGGTACAAGGTACAAAGCTTGTCCACCGGCACGGCAATAATTTTCGCGTCGATGCCCGCTTCGCCGGTCATTTTCAGCATGCCCACCGGATGGCTGACCTTATCCAGATTCATTTCTACATTCGCTCGACCTGGCCGCGCACCGCGTCGGCCCAGTTGTTGGGGGTTTCGTACAGGCGCACCCGCTCCAGGTGCAGTTGATTGCCATACACATCGATATACGCCGCATTGAGCACCTTGAACGCCGTTAACGCGAGATTCTCCGCCGTGGGAACGGTATCCAGCACCACGGTCTTGTGACCCGGCATGCTGTTGAGGAAATCCAGCACTACGCTATCGCCCCGGTACACCAAGAAGGCGTGATCCCATACATTCGCTATTTTTTCCAAGGCGATATTTTTCACGTCGGTGAAATCCATCACCATGCCCTGTTCGGATGCGCCCTCGGTCTGAATAATCTCGCCTGACAAGGTGACTTCCAGCGCGTAGCGGTGGCCATGCAAATGCCGGCACTGGCTCTTGTGCTGCGGGATGCGGTGGCCGGCGTCGAATTCGAGTCTGCGTGTGATAAGCATTGAATAAGCCCGCAAAAATTCGTGCGATTATAGCATTTGCGGGAATAAGCCTTAGAATCCTGCAATGCCTAATACGCCACAACTCACTGTCACCGATCACGACCGCGATGCGGCGCATCGGACCTATGTATACCCCGTCGTGTCGCGCCGTGCGGGCGGGGTATCGGTCGGCATTAACCTCAACCCCAACAACGCCTGCAATTGGCGCTGCATCTATTGCCAAGTACCCAATCTCAAACGTGGGGCGGCCCCGGCAATCGATCTCAAGCAATTGGAAACAGAGCTGACCGCGCTGCTCACCGATATCCTGCACGGCGATTTCATGCAAACGCGCGTGCCGGAGGGAGCGCGGCGGCTGAACGATATCGCGCTGTCGGGCAATGGCGAGCCTACCAGCGCCAAGGAATTTCCCGAGGTGGTGCAACTGATCGGCCGCGTGATGAAACGCTTCGATCTGGTGAGCAAGATCAAGCTGGTGCTGATCACCAACGGCAGTTTGATTTCGCGCGAATCGGTCCAGGCCGGTTTAAAGCGCATGGCGAAGCTGAATGGGGAAGTTTGGTACAAGCTGGATTCGGCCACGCGCGAGGGCATGACACGCATCAACAACACCCGCCAGTCGCTCAAAAAAACGGCGGAGCACCTGGCCCTGGCCGCCAGTTTGTGCCCAACCTGGGTTCAGACCTGCGTCTTTGCTTTGGATGGCGCCCCGCCATCGGCATCGGAACAACAAGCTTATCTGGATTTTTTAGCGCGCTTGATACAGCAAGGCGTCAAGCTGAGAGGAGTGCTGCTTTATGGCATCGCGCGGGAAAGCCATCAAGCTGAAGCCCCACGGCTGTCGCCGCTGCCACAGGCGTGGCTAGCGCATTTTGCAAACAAGATCGAACAACTGGGGTTGGCCGTCCGGGTGAGCCCCTAGTGTAGTGTTTCACTCTTGTTTCACTCTAAACGGTGCTTTCAGAGCCCCCCCAGAGCCCCCCAAAAGCGCCATGACAAGGCGCGGCGCGCAGGCAATAGTCATTCTATTGCCAAGTGGCGCAACGCGGTCATGGCGTTTTTGGGGGGCTCCCGCCAGCCCCAGCGCTTGAACTTATTCCGCCTCAGGCTCTTTACGTCCGGTCTTGGCCGCTTTCTTCAGGCTCTTATACAGATCGGGGTGAGCATCCTTCAGATACTCGATGATTTCGATATCTTCGCGCTTGAGCCGGCTCAGATCGATCTGCTCCACATGCACCAGGCGCAACAGCTCTTTCACCGGTTTTGGCATCTTGCGGCCGCTCTCG
>MEQN01000134.1:18736-19373 GCA_001770235.1 Betaproteobacteria bacterium RBG_16_58_11 | reverse complement strand
GACCCGCCACTCTGGGTCACGCCGATCTTGGTCCAAAAATCTTGTTGATTTAGCCCCAGCTTGCGCCGGACATCACGCGGATTAGCGATTTTTTCTAGCAATTTCATATAATTTTCCTCATCCAACGGGTTATAAATGCACGTTCTATGGCTTTGACATGCAAATTAAATGCCAGGTTCTGTTCTTTTTTACAAATATTAGCATAGGTGTCAGCGCAATAGGCTTCAACCATCTGATGCCATGCAAAATTTTGCCGCGCGACCAGCGCCGCCCCGTATCGCCCCCCCGGCAGAAACCCTCTATCACGTGAACGTCATAAACTCGTCAACGCGTGCGAATTTTCGTCAACACATCCGCAATGAATAATCCCCTCGCCATGCAGGCCAACTTCACGTATGATGCGCGTCGTTGTGCTTTGCAGCAGTGATGATTCGCCGGTTTTTTGTGGCGAACTCGATCCGGGACTGTATTCACAGCCCCATCGTCCCCGACCTATATTATTTTTAGCCGCGTCGAAGAATTCCTTTTCGAGGTAATTGCGGCACTCGGTTGGCGCCGATGTTATAGCGCGCCGCTTAACCATTTTGGACTTGCGCCGCATTGAACCGTCTCGCTTTATCGCGAGCCGTAACCTATT
>MEQN01000134.1:16728-18726 GCA_001770235.1 Betaproteobacteria bacterium RBG_16_58_11 | reverse complement strand
ATGCTGAAGAGGAATTGCCATGAGTTTTGCAAACCTGGGTTTGAACCCATCCCTATTAAAGACGATTACGTCGAGCGGCTATACCGAGCCAACCGCCGTGCAAGTCGCGGCGATCCCTGCCGCGCTGGCCGGTCACGACCTGCTCGTTTCTTCCCATACCGGCAGCGGCAAGACCGCCGCGTTTTTGCTCCCGAGCCTGCAACGTATTTCGGCTGCCTCCAGCAAGCCGGGCAAAGGCCCGCGCGTACTGGTGCTCACCCCGACGCGCGAGCTCGCGCAGCAAGTGGAAAAAGCCGCTTGGACTTATGGCGCTGAAATGAACCGCCTGCGCACCGCCGTGCTGGTCGGCGGCTCGCCGTATGCGCTGCAACTGAAGAAGCTGAAAGATCCCGTGGATATCGTGGTCGCCACCCCTGGCCGCCTGATGGACCACATGCAAAGCGGCCGCATCGATTTTTCACGCCTGGAAGTATTGGTGCTGGACGAAGCCGATCGCATGTTGGACATGGGCTTTATCGACGACATCCAAACCATCGTTGCAAGCACTCCGGAAACGCGCCAAACATTGCTGTTCTCGGCCACGCTCGACGGCGTCGTGGGCAACCTGGCACGCAAACTCACGCGCAACCCGCAGCGCATAGAAGTCGCCACGCCGGTGCAGCACGAAGCGCGCATCGACCAGCGCCTGCTGTTCGCCGACAACTTCAGCCACAAAAACAAACTGCTCGACGCGCTGCTGCGTGACACCGATCTCAACCAAGCCCTGATCTTCACCGCCACCAAGCGCGGCGCGGAAGAACTCGCAGAGAGCCTGTTTGAGCAAGGCTTCGCCGTTGACGCCCTGCATGGCGACATGCAGCAAAGCAAACGCAACCGCACCTTGCAACGTCTGCGCGACGGCCGCACGCGCGTGCTGGTCGCCACCGACGTTGCCGCGCGCGGCATCGACGTAGCGGGCATCTCCCACGTCATCAACTTCGATCTGCCGCGCCAAGCGGAAGATTACGTGCATCGCATCGGCCGCACCGGTCGCGCCGGACGCACCGGCTCTGCGATTACGCTGGTCAACCACAGCGAAAAACGTTTGGTGCGCGACATCGAGCGCTACACCAGCCAAACCATCCGCATCGACGTGATCGCCGGTTTGGAGCCGACTCCGCGTGCCGACAAGCCTGCGACGGCGCGCCGCCCGAGCTTTGGCGACAAGCCCAAGAAGCCCTTCGCCGCCCGCGGCAACGACCGCTTCGATGGCGCGCGCAAAGCCAGCCCCAGCACCGGCAGCAAACCGCGTGCAGGTGCAGGCGGTAGTGGCGCACCCTGGAGCGGCGGCTTCCGCAACGATGGCCCCCGCACCAACGCAGGACCTTCGCGCCGCCGCTTTAGCGAATAAGCAACACGGTCATCTCATCGACCTGATAACGGGGGCCTTGTGCCCCCGTTTTTATTTTGTACGCGCCTTTCAGGCTGATTGACGCGAGAACATTTGTTCTCTATATTGAGAGTACAAATGTTCTCTAACGTCACGCCATGACCGATACCGCCAAAGACGCCGATTATCTGGGCAAGCTGCAAGACTATTACGCCGCTTGGAAGAGCCTGCCCTCCTACGCCCGGCTATGCGAGGTGCTGGGGTTGGCCTCGCGTTCGGCGGTGGGCAAGGTGCTGAACCGGCTGCGCGAAGCAGGTTTTTTAGACCGCACGCCGGATGCGGTTTGGGTGCCGGCCCGGCGCTTCTTCGAGCGGCCCTTGGCGGCGTTTCGCGTGCCGGCTGGTTCACCCGCCACGGCGGGCGATGCCGGAGTCGAAGCGTTCGCGGTCGATGATTATCTGATCGGCAAACCGTCGCACACCACCCTGGTTCCGGTAAAAGGCGACTCGATGATCGACGCCGGCATTCTCGAAGGCGATGTCGCGGTGGTGGAAAAGCGCGTCGCGGCGCAAGCGGGCGATATCGTGGTCGCCATCGTCGACAACGAATTCACCATCAAGACCCTGGCG
>MEQN01000134.1:13890-16697 GCA_001770235.1 Betaproteobacteria bacterium RBG_16_58_11 | reverse complement strand
CCAACCCCGCCTATCCGGTGATCCGTCCGCGCGGCCAGTTGGAGCTATTTGGCGTGGTGGTCGGCATCATCCGCAAATACCGAAGTTGATCCGCGATGCGCAACCCGAAAAAACTGGAGCGCGCCGCCGCCATCCAGCGCGGCCTCACCCCCGTCGAAAATTCAAATGCAATGCTGCCGCCCGGCAGCCATCCCCTGCTCGCACGCCCGGTGCCAGCTGGCTTTCCCTCCCCGGCGGATGACTATATCGAGGGCTGCATCAGCCTCGACGACTATCTGGTGCGGCACAAAGAAGCGACGTTTTTTCTCAAAGTCGCGGGCGACTCGATGCGCGGCTTGGCTATTTTCGACGGCGACCTGCTGGTAGTGGACCGCGCGCTGCAAGCCGTGCATGAAAGCGTGGTGATCGCGGTGCTCGACCATGAATTCACCGTGAAGCAATTGCTGCACACGCCCACTGGCTATGTGCTGCACGCCGCCAACCCGGCTTACCCCGATATCGTGATCCGGCCGGAGCAGGAACTGACGATCTGGGGCGTGGTGCGCTGGGCGATTCATCGGGTATCGGTTTGAAATATTTTCACCACGGAGGACACAGAGGGCACGGAGTAAAACATTAAAAGCATGAACCGCGAAGGTACGCGAAGTAAAGCTTCGGGGATGTTTTCTGGCTTTATTTTGCGTCCTTTGCGGTTACCGTTTTTGTTTTAAGTTGTTACTCCGTGTCCTCTGTGTACTCCGTGGTGAATGGTTTTTTTGAGAGATGCACACCATGCCCATCGCCCTCATCGACTGCAACAATTTCTACGTCTCGTGCGAGCGCGTGTTCCAGCCCCGGCTCGAAGGCCGGCCCGTGGTGGTGCTATCCAACAACGACGGCTGCGTGGTGGCGCGCTCACAGGAGGTGCGCGATCTCGGCGTCAAAATGGCCGCGCCGTGGTTTCAAATACGCGAGCTCGCCGAACGGCACGGCATCATCGCCTTCTCCTCCAATTACACGCTGTACGCGGACATGTCGAACCGGGTGATGAGTTTGCTCGCCGACTTCAGTCCGCAGCAGGAGATCTATTCCATCGACGAATGCTTTCTCGATCTCAGCGGCTTTAAGCATCTCGACTACACCGCCTACGGCCAGCGCATTCGCACCATGATTAAACAGCATGTCGGGCTGCCGGTCTGTGTCGGCATTAGCGCTTCTAAAACGCTGGCCAAGCTCGCCAATCATGTCGCCAAGAAACGCCCCGGCTATGCCGGCGTATGCGATTTCAACGCCTTGGACGCCGCAGCGCTCGATGCCCTATTAAGCACGATCGCCGTGGGCGAAGTGTGGGGCGTCGGGCCGCGCATCAGCGCACGCTTGATCGACATGGGTATCACCACGGTGCTTGACCTCAAGCGCGCCCCACCCAAAATGATCCGCACCCAATTCAGCGTGGTGCTGGAGCGCACCGTCGCCGAGTTGAACGGCGAAGCCTGCCTTACCCTGGAAGAAATCGCGCCGCCGAAGCAGCAGATCATGGCCTCGCGCTCATTCGGAGAATACGTGTATACGCTGGAAGAATTAGCGCAAGCGGTGGTCACCTACACCACGCGCGCCGCGGAAAAGCTGCGGCGCCAAGCCTCGCTCGCCGGGGCGATTCAAGTCCATATCCGCACCAATCCGTTCAAGCCCGACGCGCCGCAACACCAGCGCGGCTTGATCGTGCCGCTGCCCACCCCCAGCGACGACACGCGGCAACTGGTGCGCGCCGCGCTATTCGGATTGCGCCGGCTCTACCGGCCAGGCTTCGCTTATCAAAAAGCAGGCGTGGTGCTCAGCGAATTGATTCCCATCGAGCAGCGCCCACGCACGCTGTTCGACGATACCGTCGCGCAAGCGCGCAGCCAGTCCTTGATGCGCGTGATGGATGGCGTCAACCGCATCATGGGCGAACACACCTTGCATTTGCTGGGAGAGGGGCTGGAGAAACGCTGGAAAATGCGCCGTGGCCACAAGACACCAAACTACACCACGCGGTTTGACGAAATCGCAGTTGCGCGCGCTGATTAGCGTAACCATCCAGCCATTCCCTCAAGGGAAGTGCTGACATTCTCCGTCAGATTACGTCTGGGCTAATTCACCTAATCCAACACCTGAATACCCCCCTTGACTCTGTACCGCAGTACAGGGTTTATGCTTCGCATCATTGCTGAATAAAAGGATTACCGATGAACGCTAAACAATCCCTCCTGGCCAGTGCTCTCGCCGCTATCGGCGCTTCGGCTTGCTGCGTCCTGCCGCTGGTGCTATTGATGCTCGGTATCGGCGGCGCTTGGGTGGCGCAGCTTACCAAGCTCGAACCCTATCGCCCTATTTTTGTATTGATCACGCTGCTCTTTCTCGTCCTGGCGTGGCGCAAGTTGTACCGCACGCCGATAGCATGCGACGCCGATAAGCCTTGCGCCAACGACCAGGTCATCGCCCGCCAGCGCGCGCTGTTTTGGATCACGATACTGCCCCTTAGCGCACTCTTGGTTTTCCCTTGGTTTGCCCCGTATTTCTATTAGGAGATGAATATGCGAAAAATAATTGCAAGCATTGTGCTCGCACTGGTCAGCAGCGCCGCACTCGCCGCAGTGCAAACGATCACCCTATCGGTGCCCGGTATGGATTGCCCGGTATGCCCAATCACCGTGAAAAAAGCGCTGGAAAAAGTGGATGGCGTAAAAAAGGCGAACGTGGAATTCAAATCGCGCGAAGCCAAAGTCACTTACGACGACGCGATCACCACCCCGGATAAACTCATGCAAGCGACAACGGATGCCGGC
>MEQN01000134.1:4206-13859 GCA_001770235.1 Betaproteobacteria bacterium RBG_16_58_11 | reverse complement strand
GAGCGAGATTATTCCCGACTCCACCATCACCTGCCCGCACTGCGGCTTCAGCAAAACAGAAACCATGCCGACGGATGCCTGCCAGTGGTTTTATGAATGCACGCACTGTCATCAAGTGCTCAAGCCCAAGGCGGGCGATTGCTGTGTGTATTGCTCCTACGGCACCGTGCCTTGCCCGCCGATTCAGCAGCAAGGAAAATCCGGCTGCTGCTCTGCCTAGGAGTCTCCCAGGCGCGTAAAATAGCGGCCTCTGTTCAAGTCTCACGCCATGGCCGACATTCTCCTCACCACGCTCAACGCCCGCTATTTCCACGCTTCGCTCGGCTTGCGCTATCTCGCGGCGAATCTGAACGAGCTCGAACCCGAAGCCCGGATCATGGAATTCATCTTGCAGCACAAGCCGGCGGATATCGTCGAGGCGCTGCTGGCGCAGAACCCGAAGATCGTCGGCTTCGGCGTCTATATCTGGAACGTGCAGGAGATCACCCAAGTGGTCGCGATGCTGAAGCGCGTTGCGCCCGACGTGATCGTGGTGCTGGGCGGGCCGGAGGTGAGCTACGAATGCGAGGAACAAGCCATCGTTGCGCTGGCCGATTATGTGATTACCGGCTGGGGCGATGTCAGCTTCGCCAAACTGTGCCGGCAACTGCTCGCGGGCGAGCGGCCCGCGCAAAAAATCATCGCCGGCGAACAGCCGCCGCTGTCCGGCATCAAGCTGCCATACCGGCTCTACACCGATGACGATATCGCACACCGCATTTTGTATGTGGAAGCCTCGCGCGGCTGCCCGTTCAAGTGCGAGTTTTGCTTGTCCTCGCTCGACAAGACCGCTTGGCCGTTCGATCTCGATCTGTTCCTCGGCGAAATGGCGCGGCTGTATGAACGCGGCACGCGCCACTTCAAGTTCGTCGATCGCACTTTCAATCTCAATGTCAAAGCCAGCGCGCGCATTCTGGAATTTTTTCTGGCGCGGCTGGACGATAAATTGTTCCTCCATTTCGAGGTCATTCCAGACCATCTTCCCGATACATTAAAAGCGCTTATTGCGCGGTTTCCCGCCGGCAGCTTGCAGCTCGAGGTGGGGATTCAGACATTCAATCCGGCGGTGCAAGCGCTCATCTCGCGCAAGCAAGACAACGATAAGACCGAGAACAATGTGCGCTGGCTGCGCACGAAGAGCCAGGCCCATATTCATGCCGATTTGATTTTCGGCTTGCCGGGCGAGGACATCGAAAGTTTCGCGCAAGGGTTTGATCGTTTAGTCGGCATCAACCCGCATGAAATCCAAGTCGGCGTTCTCAAGCGCCTGCGCGGCACGCCCATCGCACGCCACACGGCCGCACACCATATGCGCTATAGCCCGTATCCGCCCTATACCGTGTTGGCGACCGACTGCATCGATTTCCCCACCATGCAGCGCCTGACCCGCTTCGCGCGCTATTGGGACATGATCGCGAATTCCGGACGATTTCCCGCCGCGCTGCCGCTGATCCTGGGCGATGCGCCGTTCGCGCGTTTTCTCTCGCTTAGCGATTGGCTCTATGCCGAAACCCGGCAAACGCACCAGATCGCACTCGATCGTTTGTACGATTTGGTGCATGCGGGTTTGGTCACGATCATGGGGTGTTCGAGCGAGGAAGCCACGCACGCCCTAGCGCGGGATTACGCCGGCAGCGGCGCGCGGGGCGCGCCGGCATTTCTCAAGCAGGGAAAATCCGGCGCGGATAAAACGGAAAAACCCAAACCGGCGCATCAAGCCACGCGGCAGTTACGGCATCTGGCGAGCTAGTATTGAAAATCGTAAATTACGAAACATTTTGTTTGGCGTCAGCAGGCTCATGTAGGTTGGGTTAGCGGCTTTATCGCGTAACCCAACAAAACCTAATCATCCTTCTAAACGCCGGTGTTGATGTGTTTTGCCTACCCGTCGGGGTTGCCTGGAAGCGCCTGCTTTTGTGAAGATTGGGTTTGTTGGGTTACGGCGCAAAGAACCGCGCCTAACCCAACCTACATCGGCGGAGTATGTTTCGTAATTTATAGGTACCGGTACTAGTGTCGTGTTTCACCCTAAACACTAGCTAGAACCCCATCACCTTTTTCAAATCGAAACCCCACGCCGCGGCATCCTCCAGCCCGTCGATGCTATCGTGCGAGTGGCTCAGATCGATCACTTCCATCTGGATGGGACCCATTGATTTGGTGGAGAAGAACACCTTGACTTTAGGGGTCAATAAACTTCTCTCCGACTGATCGGTCACCACGGCGAGCCGCCCCGATTTCAAGCGCACCAGCGAACCGGCGGGGAAAATCCCGATCGTCTTCACAAACGCCTGGAACACGGTCTCGTCAAAATGGCCGTTGCGGAATTCCGCCATGCGCTTGATTGCTTCCGCCGGCTCCCATCCCCGCTTGTAAGACCGGTCGGAGGTTACCGCATCGTACACATCGCACACCGCGCCCATGCGCGCATGCAAGGAGATGTCTGCGCCGGATAAGCGCTCGGGGTAGCCGCTGCCATCCATTTTTTCGTGATGGTGCAAGCACACATCGAGCGGAATCGCATCGTTCACCTTCGCGCTTTTTAAAATCTCCCAACCCTGTATCGGATGGCTTTTGATGACGGTGAATTCCTCGTCGGTAAGTTTGCCCGGCTTGTTCAGAATTTCCAGCGGCACGCCCACCTTGCCCAAATCGTGCAACAAGCCGCCCATGCCCACTTGCTGCAACTCTTCGCCTTTTAGCCCCAGCCGCTGCCCGAGCGAAATCATCAGCGCGCACACCGCCACCGAATGCAGATAGGTGTAATCGTCCACGGTTTTCAGGCGCACGATAGATAGCAGCGCGCCCGCGTTGCGTTCGATCGAATGGTTGATCTCATCCACCAAGGGCGCGACCACGCCGATCTCAATCGCCTTCCCCATGCGCGCCTGACTGAATAAATTCGTCACCACGCGCTTGGCCTTGCCCTGAATCTGTTTCGCTTGCTCGATCTCTTGTTCATACGACATATGCGGAACGGGCGGCGGAATTTCCTTCGGCGCCGCGGGTGGGGCGGGTTGCGCCACGGACGTTGGCGCTGAATCGACATCCAGCCCCTTGCCGGTATCGATCACCAATTCCGGCACGCCGCTTTGCAAGAGCGCCTGAAAATCCTCCGGCTTGTCGAGCTTGAACGAGGAACGCCAGAACGGATGATCCATCCAACGCCCGCCCAATTCTTGAACGAACATGCCGAGGCGCAATTGCTTAATAGGGATTTTTTTTAGCATGCCAAAATTTCACAGTACCGGGTTTGTGCGGGCGAGGCGCGACTCTCGTTTTGCGCCGGCTCAAGCCTATTACGGCTTGACAGCTCGATTTCTTTAACCCGGATCCCCTGCCCGGCAGCCGTTGCCCATTTTCAGCAGCAGATTGATTCGTGAGACAATTTGGCGCAAAGGGCGCATACGCCCGGCCCCCAGACATAAGACACTGGACCAGATCATGTGGAAATCCATTCTCGCGATTTCGCTCGGCGCCGCGCTCGGCGCCTTATTGCGCTGGGCGCTCGGCGCCAAGCTCAACAGCCTCTTCCCCACCATTCCGCCCGGCACGCTCGCCGCCAACCTGATCGGCGCTTATGTAGTCGGCTTGGCCATCGCTTTTTTCGCCTCTTATACCGCGCTCGCGCCGGAGTGGCGGCTGCTGGTGATTACCGGCTTCTGCGGCGGGCTGACGACCTTTTCCACCTTTTCCGCCGAACTCATTCCGCTGCTGCAACAAGGGCGCTTGAGCTGGGCGCTCGGCGCGGTCGCGCTGCATGTGGCGGGTTCGGTGTTGATGACGTTCGCGGGCATCGCGACCGTTGCTTGGGCGCGCGGCTGACGCCAGTTGAATTGCGGAGGAAACATCATGCAAGGCGCTTTTCTCAGATTTTACGTGCACGAAAGCGAGCGGCATCAAGGCCGCCTGTTGTGGGAGTGGTTGCTGGAACAAGCCAACAAGCACGGCATCCGAGGCGGCTCGGCCTTTCGCGCCATGGCGGGCTTTGGCCGGCATCATGTGCTGCACGAGAACACCTTCTTTGAATTGGCCGGCACGCTCACGGTGGAAGTGGAATTCGTCGTGACCGAAGCCGAGTCGCAGCAATTACTGGCGTTGGTGCAGCAGGAAAAAATCCGCGCCTTCTATGCCTACATCCCGGCGCGCTTCGGCGTGATCAACCCGGATGCAAACGACCCGCTCGCGGGGGGCGAATAAATCACCGCCTGATTTTCCGGGAGAAGATGATTTTCTCCAAGGGCTGCTCCACCCAAACCGGAACGCCTTAACTACCGAACGCACTGTAGGAGATTTCGAGTCATGAAACGCAAACGCTTATTCCTGGCTGCCCTCAGCGTGACGCTTGCCGGCTGCGGCGAGCAAGTCGCGCCGCCCGCGCGCATCGAGCAGCCTGTATTGACGCAGGTAGTGGGCGCCAGCGCCAGCGCCGGCAGCTTCTCTTACAGCGGTGAAGTTCGCGCCCGCCATGAAACCGCGCTGGGCTTTCGCATCGGCGGCAAGATCGTCGCGCGCCTGGTCGATGCCGGCGCCGCGGTCAAAGCCGGGCAAGTATTGGCGCGCCTCGATCCAGCCGATGCGGCGCTGCAGGCGAGCCAAGCCGAGGCGCAATGGCGGCTCGCGGAAGATGAGGCCAAGCGCTTCCGCGATTTGCGCAGCAGCAATTTCATCAGCCAATCGGCGCTGGACGCCAAGGAAACGGCGCTCAAAGCAGCCCAAGCGCAGGCCGGGCTGGCGCGCAATCAAGCCGCTTACACCAGGCTGCTCGCCGACCATGATGGCGTGATCACCGCTGTGCTGGCCGAGCCGGGACAAGTGGTGAGCGCCGGTCAGCCGGTGTTCCGCCTGGCCCAGAAGGGCGAGCGCGAAGTGGCGATCTCGGTACCGGAATCCCAAGTCGGCATGCTCAAGATCGGCGCCCCCGCCGAAGTCACGCTGTGGGTGGGAGACACGGAGGCCGCGCCCTTGCAGGGCCGCCTGCGCGAGCTGGCGCCGGCGGCCGATCCGGCCAGCCGCACCTATCCGGCACGCGTTGCTTTAACCGATGCCAATATGCGCTGGGCGCTGGGCATGACGGCGCGGGTGCGCTTTACCGGCGGCGCGGGCGACACCAGCCTGATACTGCCGCTGTCGGCAATTTTCCAGCAGGGCGACCAGCCTGCCGTGTGGATCGTCGCCGCCGATCACAGCGTGCAATTACGTCCCGTGAAAGTCACTGCCTTCCGCGATGACGGCGCGCTCATCGGCAGCGGGCTCGCGGCAGGCGAACGCATCGTTAGCGCCGGCGTGCACAAGCTCACCGCGGGTGAAAAAATCCGGCCCATCGAGGCTGCCAGCACCCGATGAAGCACATCAACCTTTCCGCCTGGGCGATCAAGCATCCTTCCATGGTGCTCTACTTAATGATCGTCCTGATAGCCGCGGGCGTGTTCTCCTATTTCAATCTCGGCCGCGATGAAGATCCGGCCTTCACTATCAAAATCATGGTGGTGCGCACCCTGTGGCCAGGCGCGACCGCGATTGAAGTCCAAAATGAACTGACCGAGCGCATCGAAAAGAAATTACAGGAAACCCCTTGGATCGATTATCTGCGCTCCTCATCCAAGCCCGGCGAATCGCTGATATTCGTATGGCTCAAGGACTACACCCCTAAAAAAGAAGTGCCGGATGCGTGGTATCAGGTGCGCAAAAAGCTCAACGATATGCGCCAGACGCTGCCGGCCGGCGTACAAGGGCCCTTTCCGAATGATGAATTCGGCGATGTCTTGGTGAATATTTTCGCGCTCACCGGCGATGGCTTCGATCTGGCCGCGTTGCGCCGCTATGCCGATCGTGTCGCGTTGGAGTTGAAACAAGTCCCCGATGTGAAGCGTGTCGAACTGATTGGCGTGCAGGAAGAGAAAATTTATATCGAAATCCCACCGCAGCGCCTGGCGAGTCTGGGCATCAGCCCCAGCCAAGTGGCCGAGGCGCTGCAAAAGCAAAACGCCATCGCCCCTTCCGGCTTCGTTGAGACCGATAGCGATCGCATCCGGCTGCGCGTGAGCGGCAGCTTCGATAGCGTGGCGCGCATCCGCGACACCGATTTGCTGGTCAACAACCATCACTTCCGCCTAGGCGATATCGCCAGCGTCACGCGCGGCCTGGCCGACCCGCCCAGCCCGCAAATGCGCGTCGGCGGGAAACCGGCCATCGGCATCGGCGTCATCATGAACAAAGGCGGCAACGTGATTCGCATGGGCGAGCATCTCAATTCTGAGATGAAACGGCTGCAGGCCTCGCTGCCCAAGGGGGTGGATGTACATGTCGTCGCCAACCAATCCCAAGTCGTCAAATCCTCCGTGCGCTTGTTTGAGGAGTCATTGGCCGAGGCGATCCTCATCGTGTTGGCGGTGACCTTCCTTAGTTTGGGTTGGCGCACCGGCACGGTGGTGGCGCTCTCGATTCCACTGGTGCTGGCGATTACGCTTTTCCTGATGATGCTGTTCGGGATCGACCTGCAACGCATTTCGCTGGGGGCTTTGGTCATTGCGCTCGGCCTGCTGGTCGATGATGCGATCATTTCCGTCGAAATGATGGTGGTGAAAATGGAGCAGGGTTGGGATCGCTTTCAGGCGGCCACATTTGCCTACACCTCCACCGCCTTCCCGATGCTCACCGGCACGCTGATTACCGCCGCCGCTTTCACCCCGGTCGGCTTCTCAAAATCCTCCGCGAGCGAATATACCTTCTCGATTTTTGCCGTTGTCACCATCGCGCTTCTGGTGTCGTGGATTGTTGCGGTGGTGTTTACTCCTTACATTGGCTACCGGCTGCTCGACCCGAAAAAGCTGATCGCTAAAGCCCAAAAGCATGGCGAGGATATCTACAACACGCCGTTCTACCGCCGCTTCCGCGCGCTGCTGGAATGGTGCCTGCGCCATCGCTGGCGGGTGATTCTCGCGACGGTCGGCTGTTTCGTCCTATCCATCATCGCTTTCAACCATGGCGTGCAAAAGCAATTCTTCCCCGCCGCCAGCCGGCTGGAATTGATGATCGATGTGTGGCTGCCGCAGGGCGCATCGCTCAAGGCCACTGCGGCCGAGGTCAAACGCATTGAGAAATTGCTCGCAGGTGACCCTGCCGTCGCCTCGTTTTCCGCCTATGTCGGCGATGGCGCGCCGCGCTACTTCCTCTCGCTCGACCAGCATCTGTTTAACGACAACTTTGCTCAATTCGCGGTGATCACCAAGGGACTCGCTGAACGCGAGGATCTCAAGCGGCGGCTGGAAGCGAAATTCGCCGCCGCAGATGGTGGATTCACGGCGTTGCGCGTGCGCGTCGTGCGGCTGGAGAATGGCCCGCCGATCAGCTATCCCGTCCAGTTCAGAGTGATGGGGGAAGATATCGGCCAATTGCGGCGCATCGCCTCCGAAGTAGCCCCCATCATGCGCGCCAACCCACACCTGCAGAATGTTCATTTCGATTGGCATGAAAAAATAAAAAGTCTCCGCGTCGAGGTCGATCAGGATCGCGCGCGCCAACTCGGCACATCCAGCCAGGAAATCGCGCAGGCGCTGCAAGCCTGGCTCAATGGTGCGGCGCTAATCCAGTACCGCGAGGGCGATCAATTGATCGACGTGGTTTGGCGCGCGCCGCAAGACACGGCACAAGCCCAGCGCAACACGCTCGATCACCTGCCCGACCTCGACATTGCCGTTGCCGGCGGCCGCCATGTGCCGCTCGCCCAACTCGCGAAATTGGTGCCGGTTCTGGAGGAAGGACTGATCTGGCGCCGCAACCGTCTGCCGGCGATCACCGTGAGCGCCGACATCGCCGGCCGCGCTCAGCCAGCCGTGGTGACGGCAGAGGTGGATCCGAAGCTCAACGCAATCCGCGCCAAGCTGCCGGCTGGCTATCGCATCGAGATCGGGGGAAGCGTTGAAGAATCGGCCAAGAGCGAAAAAGCGATTATGGCGGTGGTTCCCTGGATGCTCATCGGCGTCATGACACTGCTGATAATACAACTGCAAAGCATCAGCCGCACCGTGATGGTATTGCTCACCGCACCGCTGGGGATGATCGGCGTGACATTGGCCTTGCTCGTATTCCAAGTGCCTTTTGGCTTCGTCGCCAATCTTGGCTTCATCGCACTGAGCGGCATGATCATGCGCAACGCGGTGATTCTGGTGGACCAGATCGAGCAGGATCAAGCCGCCGGCAAGAGCGCGTGGGATGCGATTGTCGGCGCAACCGTGCGCCGCTTCCGGCCAATTACGCTCACCGCTGCCGCGGCCATATTGGCGATGATCCCGCTCACCCGGCAAGTGTTTTGGGGGCCGATGGCTGTCACCATCATGGGCGGACTGGTCATTGCCACTGTGCTCACCTGCCTGTTCCTGCCGGCGCTGTATGCGGCTTGGTTCCGGGTAAAAGAGGATGTGCCGCGGCGCAGCTAAGATGGCGCGGCGCTTGGTTCAGCCGATATGCCGTGCGTAGCGAATAAATCACCGCGGCCGAATTCACCCTGATTTTCCCGAGGAGATAATTTGCTCAAAGCGCTGCTCGAATTGCCGCGCACGGTTTGGCTGCTGGGCCTGGTGAGTTTTTTTAACGACTCGGCCAGCGAGTTGATTTATCCCTTGGTGCCGCTCTACCTCGCTTCGGTGCTGATGACGGGACCGCGAGCGCTGGGCATCATCGAGGGCATTGCCGAAGCGACGTCAAGTTTATTAAAACTCTTCTCCGGCGTAATGGCTGACCGCTTGCGTTCCACCAAGCGCTGGGTGGTGGGCGGTTATGCCGTGTCGGCCCTCGCCCGGCCACTGTTCGCATTCGCGGCCTCCTGGCAGGTGGTGCTGGCGCTGCGCTTCGCCGATCGCGTGGGCAAGGGGCTGCGCACCTCGCCGCGTGATGCGCTGCTGGCGCTGACCGTGGTCAAAGCGCGGCGCGGTCTGGCATTCGGCTTGCATCGCGCCTTGGACAATACCGGCGCGGTGGTCGGGCCGTTGCTGGCGGCGGGGCTGTTGGCGATGCACATGCCGCTGCGCGATGTGTTTCTGTGGGCATCCCTGGGCGGCGTGTTCGCAGTCGCTCTGACACTCGCTGTGCGTGAACCTGCGCGCGAAGCACCCGCCTCGACTATCCATTTCAGTTGGACAATGCGCGGCCTACCCGCCCCCTTCAAGCGCTACCTCGCGGTGCTGGCGCTGTTCACGCTGGGCAATTCCTCCAATATGTTCCTGCTGCTGCGCGCCAAGGATATGGGGCTTCCGGATTATCAGGTGCCGCTGTTATGGGCGCTGGTGTCCTTCACTGCGGCGCTGTTCAGCATTCCGCTGTCGGCGCTCTCTGACCGGATCGGGCGCACACGTCTCATCGTTGGCGGCTGGTTGATATACAGCGCGTTCTATCTGCTGCTGGGCATCAATGGGCATCCGG
Organism: Betaproteobacteria bacterium RBG_16_58_11; assembly: GCA_001770235.1. Lineage (GTDB taxonomy): Bacteria > Pseudomonadota > Gammaproteobacteria > Burkholderiales > Thiobacteraceae > RBG-16-58-11. Next base: position 4,400 of record MEQN01000134.1, on the reverse strand, counting down.
CGCTATTGTGGCCGCTATTCGCTTTCTATGGCATGTTCATGGCCGCCACCGAGGGCGCGGAAAAAGCCTTGGTGGCCGATCTCGCCGGGCGCGACGTGCTGGGCACGGCCTATGGCTGGTTCAATTTGACAGCGGGTTTCATGCTGCTGCCGGCGTCGATCATTTTCGGTTGGTTATGGCAGAGCATCAACCCG
>MEQN01000134.1:0-4199 GCA_001770235.1 Betaproteobacteria bacterium RBG_16_58_11 | reverse complement strand
CGTTTGCGTTTTCCGCTGCGTGTGCTTTTACCGCTGTACTGTTGCTGCAATTCTGGGTATTGCGCGGCGATGCCTCCAGGTAGCTTGGGGCAATACACCCGATACGCCGCATGGCTGGCCACACACTGAAGGGGAGGGAGTAAAGGATGCGCACTATTTACCAGCCAGATCAGTAAGAGAAGCCGCTTCGTCGAGCGGCCAACCGAGGCCGATCACTGGCATTACGGCCCCGGCGAAGCGGTCAAGAAATATCGTTTTCAGGGCCCCGGAAAATTGCTTGTGGATTTCTGGGCAGCAGTTGAGAAATTCACCGGCATCGAGGAGTAGCAGCTATGCGTCAATCCGTAAAAATTGGAATCACTTCCTACGCCAACATCAAGGCTCGCACCATCGCCATCGCCAAGGGTCAATACAAACCTCGTCCCGGCGAGCCAAAATTGTGGCTTACCTCTTTTAAGTCCTTGGCCAGCGCGCTCTCAGCAGAAAACCAGGAACTGCTCAACCTCATCCGCGAGCAGCAACCGGAATCCATCGCCCAGCTCGCCGAAATCACCGGGCGCAAAACGAGCAACCTCTCGCGCACACTCAAGACATTGGAGCGATGTGGCATCGTGGCGCTTAAAGAATCCAGAACCAAGACACAACCGGGCGGACGGGCTCCGGTGAAACCGGTCGTGCTCGCCGAACGCTTTGATTTTGAATTTGTGCTGTAAGCAAGCCTAATAAAAGCAACGGCTCAGACTAAATCAGACAGGCAGTGTCAGCATCCATTTCTGGGAACGGCACAGTTCTGCCGGGTGAAATAGTCGATTCCCGACCTAAGCAGCCGGTCATGGTTTGCCTGTCGATAGACTGCTTTGCAGCGGGAGCTTAAGTTCAGGCGGTTTACGGCGAGTGGCTCATGTTCGGCCTAAGCTGCCGATCGAATATCCCGCGATCAGATCAATCTGAACGACCGCTTTCACTTGTCGCACGCGGAGGCCATTGCAGATTGTATGCGGCGATGTAGTGCAGTCAGGTGCAGTGCAGATGTCCTCTCGGCCAACCGCCCCAATTCGTAGCGATTGCAGCGTATTGCCGACAAGATAGGGCCCCAATCCTCAGCCGGAAGCCATGGGGCTAACGTTTCGATAGTCTCGGGATTAAAGGTAGCGCGCGGCGCGCGTTGGGCCAGTACCCAGGCGACGCGCTTGCGCTTCTCGTACAGACTTAGCGAGGTTGAAGCAGATATGCGTCGCAAGGCTTGGTCAAGCCACTGCGCAAAAATTCCGTCCTTGTCTCGCGCTTGTGCCAAAGTCAGTCGGTCAAGGCGATCAATGGCGGCGAGAAATTCCCCCTTTTCTTTAGACCAAGCTTCGTCAACAAAAGTGGGTAGATCAACTGCGTCGGTGGGGTGTCTGCCTTCCGTCTCAATGCCTAAGCATGCCTCCAAGTTGTCAAATGCGCATTGCAGTGCAAGTGCGTCGAATAGAGGAGCGCCAGAGTTGAGGCCTTCAAGTTCCAATCCGCCATCGGACGTAGCGTGGGGTATGAAAATGCCTCGTGGACCGTGCCCGCAGGTTCCGTCATCCATCCCGGTGGAGAGAAACGCGCTTGCTCCTCCAACCTTTTGGCGGATCGGTACGAGCACTCCGTTTGGCATGTCTTTAACAGGTAACCATACGCCGCGCTCGTTGTTCCACAGGGCCGCGCTGGTGCTGCCTTCCGTGCATGGAGTTAACCGTTGCACGCCCCCGCTGAAACTTTCGTCGTAGATGAACTGCCGACCACCAGGCGTGCCTCCCGAAACCAACCAGGCACAATCTGCCGCACCCGGCCGGGCGACGGGCTGAATGGTGTCGATCGAAAACGGCTCCCCATCTACACTTTTCAGTGGCGACCCAGAAGCAAGGCTGCGGCGCAAGGTGATACTCGGGGTGGGATTACATCCGAGCGGCGATCGTTCCAACTGTAGCCGCTGCGCGGGAGACGGCATGCGTACCCAACCCTTGGCCAGCGCGAACTTAACGCTGGGTGTTTCCCCGGGTTGTTTAGCGGTCCCAACGTAGCTGGCAGCCAACCACCGGGCAGGCGTGTTGAGGCGCACACCCTGCGCATCTAGAAACTTCATCTTGCGCAAAAAAAACTCATCGTTGTAGTACCCGCCGTGGTAACTCAAACGTTTAGCTTCGGGGTCATTAGTGGGTCCGACCGACAAGGGTGCCACTAGCCAAGTCAGACTGCGCTGCGCGACGTCAGGCAGATGCCGCGCGATGGTGGGCCATGCCTGTTCGAACGGAGCAGGGTCGGCCCAGAGTATCCAGTCGGCCCAGTGCACATCATTCATTCGGTAACCCAGTTCAAACCAGCGTGACCAGAGTTCGATCGGCACTCGATACGGAAAACCGTCACTCTGTCCTGCAGACAATGGCGCTACAAGCCGATCAGTCAATAGCGCCCAGCGCGCTATTTTGTCCTTGGGGTCTTTGGCGTCTCTCCGAGTGGCTTGGGCATAACTCCAGCGTGCCATGACGCGCTCAAGTTGTGATGCGAGCAACTTAGAGTCAACCTGCGCGAGAGCCCAGCGCAGACCGACCTGGGGCCAGTCGGCGGCGCTTGTGACCCACTCAGCCATTAACTTTTCATCGTGCAGCGCGATCTGCAGTACCTCGGTGGGCATGGCATGCAATAACGCAAGCGCGGCTGGCGGGGGAGCGAGCATTGCGTTCCATACATATTGCGTGGCGGCCACCGGTTCCCCCCAAGGAGAACGCAATCCGGCGGAGAGCCATTGCGAAGCCTGTATATCAGTTGGAACCTGTGCGGCAAGAAACGGCAGCACGGGCCATTGCAGGCGAGCTTCAATCGCCTTCCATTCGGATTCCGGCAATTCCATATTCGCCGGCAACAGCGACTTGCCTACCCCGAGACAGGGAGGGCCGGGCCGGCGCACTGATGGTGGTATTGTCGGCGCATCGGCTTGGTTTAGCAGTGCCTGTGCCAGGCGGTGTTGACCGGTGCACAAACTCCGTTGAAGCAAAGCATTTGCCAATTCTGGAGCAGTGGAAAAACCTGGTAACGCGATCCGTTTGGTTAGCAGCATCGCCATCTTGTCAACGGAGTCCATCGCATAGGGCCATGTGGCGCGGGCCTGATCCTTGGCTGACAAGGCCTTGTACTCCGGTCTGCGCCGCAATTCGTCCACTAAATCCCAGGCGCTAACAGTGATCGCCACCCCCAGCGCATCAGGGCCTGGGTAAATACCTTGAACACCGTCTTCGCGAATACGCAGTCGTGGCTCTGCGCCGTTCCTCAAAAGCCATCGTGCTACATCGTGCAACCCACTGCGAATTGCGTGGTGCAGAGGCGTGCCTAGGTGCCGATAACTGTTGAGGTTGGCACCTCGACGTTTTTGGCTTGCGAGAAATTCAATGAGTTCATCTTGGCTGGCTTCAGCACCGCTGAATCCCTTGGGCGGATCCTGACGCTCACTGCCCTCAGGTTGCACGGCTTCCATCGAAAAGAGCGCGTCCAGCGCCGCGCTCGTGGCTTGCGGCCGTTCCAGCATGTCGGCGTGCGCTGGCAATGCCATAGCCAATGCGAGCGAGGCAAGGACAAATAGGTTCTTGAATTTCATTTGAGACTCCGAAGAGTACCGAGTCCATGGGAATTACATAGGCCAGGAAGTTGCCCTCGCATCAGATCATGTATAGACACGATGCGGCTTTCTCGGCAGGTGGAGAGGATAGACATAGACAAGGGCTCTATTGGGAACCTGTAAATGCTCGCGGAACGGCCAGAGAAGTCTAGCCGTCGAGCTTTGAAGAGTGGACAGTTTTCGATGGCCGATATTACCCGTTCGGTATTGACCATGCAAAGCAGCCATTCGGCAGCGATTGGCGGTTAACTCAGATGACGGCTCAGGCCGATGACCGGCCCGTCGTGGTGAGGATGCCCACTGTCACTTCCTCGGCCTTATGTGAAGCTTCACATAAGGCCGATTATGCACAGTCCTCGATTATGTGAAGTGAAGGATCGAAATACTCACCAAACGCTGGTTGGCAGCGGCAAGCGCGAATTTCGACCTTCACATAATCACAGCGTCTTCAGGAAGTTGATCAGCGAGCCAGGTGCCCGGTAACGCTAGATATTGGCCTCTGGTTGTTGTGATCCAACCGCGTTTCAGGTGGCCGTGCAGATGATGCTGCACAGTACGGCAC
>MEQN01000133.1:3836-16741 GCA_001770235.1 Betaproteobacteria bacterium RBG_16_58_11 | reverse complement strand
GACGGCATCGGATGTGCCAGACTGTAGATTCCATCAAACAGTCGAAGGGGGAGGAGTCGAGATGAATATTACGCGTATTGGTATTGACCTGGCAAAGCAGGTCTTTCAACTTCACGGAGTGGATCGTCATGGCAAAGTGTTGGTTCGCAAACAACTACGACGTGCGCAAATGCTGGCCTATTTCGGCAAGCTGACGCCGTGCCTCGTTGGCATGGAAGCCTGCGGCAGCGCGCACTACTGGGCGCGCGAACTCGGACGTCTCGGTCACGACGTGCGCCTCATGGCACCGCAGTTCGTCAAGCCCTACGTCAAGCGTGGCAAGAACGACGCCAATGACGCCGAAGCCATCTGCGAAGCCGTCAGCCGCCCCAACATGCGCTTTGTCACCGTCAAGACCGTCGAGCAGCAAGTCATGCAGGCCGAACACCGCATTCGCGCCCGGCTCATCAAGACCCGTACCGCGCTTAGCAACGAGATACGCGGGCTGTTAGCTGAGTTTGGCATCGTCGTGCCGCCCTCGTTAGGACAGCTTCGTCGTGCCCTGCCTGAGCTACTGGAAGACGGCGAGAATGGCCTGCTAGGACATTTCCGGATGTTGCTTGCAGAACTGGCCGAAGAGCTGCGCAGCCTTGATGATCGCCTCAAGATTTACGACGTACGTCTGGCGCAACACGCGCGTGCAGACGACCGGGTCAAGCGCCTGCTGGCGGTGGAAGGTATCGGCCCGGTGAGCGCCAGTGCGCTGGTCGCAGCGGTCGGTGACGGCAAACAGTTCGGCAAAGGTCGCGATCTTGCCGCCTGGCTTGGGCTTACGCCGCGCGAACATTCCAGCGGTGGCAAGCAGCGCCTGGGCGGAATCAGTAAGCAAGGTGACAAATATGTGCGCATGTTGTTGATCCACGGCGCGCGTGCGGCGATGAACGCTGCGGTCAACAAGGGTGACCCGCGCAGCCGCTGGGTCATAAGCCTTGCGGCGCGGCGCAACAAGAACATCGCGACGGTGGCACTGGCGAACAAAAACGCGCGGATTGCCTGGGCGATTCTGAGCCGGGGCGAGGATTATCGGGTATCGGTGTAAACCGGGCAGTGCGTGTAAACGGGTTTTAATAGGAGGTCTTCACATAGCGATTGCGTAGCAAAACGAGATGATGGCGAACAGGTCAGACCGGCGCGGGTGACTCAGAGTATTGCGATGGCTCACTGCCCAGGACAACGGGAAAAGCCGCTAGGGCGATTTGAGGCTCGCGCGCGAATTCCATCATGGCTCGGGTCGATCAGACCCAATAGGAAGCCGGATATACGGAAGCAGTTGCACCAAAAACCATCAACACGGATTGCTTGCAAACCGGGGGGAGTCCATATACGCAATCTTTATTGCGCCAGGTAGGAGTTGTGAGGCTAGGTTTGGTTGGTGGAGCGACACCAATTTTGTGGTGTGCGTTGTGCACACCAATTTAAAAGCATTTAGGGCCGGTCATGCCCCGGCGGGGCAGTTACTTTTTCTAGCCCCGCTAGCCCCGGGTCAGGCTTTGGTTGTTGTGTTATTCCATAGCCGCTAGTTCTCTTGCGGCGTTACAAATCCGAGCCGTGTTCATGCCACAGATTCAAGCGTGCCGTGATGCTCAATCTGGTTGCGGTACAAATCAATCACAGGAAAACATAGATCGTAGTCGCCCCAAACCAATTCGCCGTATTCGAGGCGAAATGTCGCAAAGCGGGCAGGATCAAGCCACGCACGAATATCAGGGTGGAGGGCATTCGTGAGAAAGGGTTTGAAGTCTATAGTCTGCTCGATGCCGTCATCAAATTGCAGATGGATGCGGAAGTCTCCAACTAGCTCAGCAGTGACGATATTGATGGTGGCTGGTGTCATTTCAGTCTCCTTGTGATGCGTTCCGGTGTGATGGATTTGTGCAGTACAAAAAAATCTATCCACTTGGTGATGATGTCGTCGGAGCGTGCGCTGACAATTTCTTCAAAGTAGCGCATTTCGTTGATGTCGAGCGGGGCGCGACCCGTAACCGTGCTGTAACGAATCTCAGAGACAACGCCGTTAAGCACGATGATGTCGGCACGGGATTCACGACCTTGAATCTTGCCATGCACATGGACTGGTTCATGTTCGTTGGCATAGAACATGGAACATGATGATTAGCCCGAAGTATTCGTAGAGTTTAGGCATGATTTTCAGCGGATTGTATAAGGCATTGGGGACAGATTCTGGTTACACAAGCACTTCAAGCCCGTGCTTTTCGACCACACGCAATAGCCTAAGCGCCATGCCGCTTGGTCTTTTCTGGCCCGTTTCCCATTTTTGCACGGTGGACTCGCTGGTGTTCAGGTAGCGTGCAAATACCGGCTGGCTAACGTGAGCATGTTCACGAATGCGCTTGATGTCCTTTGCATTGAATTCAGGAATGGCATCCAAGCACAAGGCATCGTATTCACGCATGGTCGTTTTGTTGATTGTGCCTACGCTGCGCAATCCTTTCGCGGCACTATGGATGGCCGAAAATGCATCACTTTTTGTTTTTGCTGTAGCGGATTTAGTCGTCATGGCAAATCTCCAATAGTTCTTTCGCATTTAAAAGTGCCGCAATCTTGACATCGCTCGTGCTGGCGTAATCTTTCGCAAGTTTTTTGAATGCGGCCAATTCATCCGGTGCGATGTTCTCGCGATCCTTTTTTGCATAGAGGTAGGCATATATCCAATGCCGTCCAGCCTTGGCTATGATGATCGAACGGTGCATGTTGTCATTCAAACGTTTTTTGTACACCCCGCCGCCGAGATCATCCGCCTGCCCCTGCATGACCTGCCTGATCGCATGACAAAGCGCTTCATCTGTAATCTTTGCTTTGCGGGCTTCTTTCGTAAACCAGGCTGTTTTGAATGCGCGATCCATTTCGGCTGGTTTCGCTCTATCAGAGCTTGGGTAACTTTTTCATCATTGGCTATCGTAGCACCTGGTGCAACTAATATCAACCAGATATTGCGAGATTGTGGGGTGAAATTTAAGCATCGTTACAGCCGATGCCGCTGGTCGCCCTTCGTAAATCCCATCAACGTTATCTCGATCCCTTTGCCCAGCGCGATTACTTTAAACAGCTCGCCCATTTCGGCGGGCGACAGCAGATATTGAGCTTGATTCGCGAGCGGTAAATAGCGCGCGGGGTCTTCGGGGGAGACTTCACTGAGCAAATCTGTGATGCCGCAGTTGATCAAAAAGTTGGCTTGGGTGGTGAATCCCAACAATTCGCAGCCGTGATCGACGCCCGCTTCGGCGATGGCGCTGAAATCCACATGCGCGGTGATGTCCTGCAAGCCGGGCCAGTAGAACGGTTCGCCATGCGCAAAGTGGCGGTAGTGGCACATCAGCGTGCCTTGGCTGCGCTGAGGGTGGTAATACTCGGCGCGCGGGAAGCCGTAGTCGATCAGCAACAGCACGCCGCGTTGCAGGCGCTCGGCCAGGCTGGAGATGAAGGCGGGGGCGGCGAGGTTGATTTCGGTGAGGTAGCCGCCAGGCACATCGAGCATCTGCACAGCTTGCAACAAAGCGTTGCCCGCGATGGGCCGATCTTGCCAGCTAAACCCGGCTTGATTCGCGCTCACGCCACGCTCCAGCCACGCGCCATCTTTGCGCACGACCAAATGGGCCGGCATCGCATCGAGCACTTCGTTGCCGAGCACGATGCCGCTGAAGGTTTGCGGCAGTTGATTCAACCACTGCACTTTGTTCAGCAAGTGCGGCGTATGGGTGGCGAGGGTCGCGTGTTGGCGCGCTCTTAATTCGCCGGAGAGTTCGAGAATAAAGTAGTGCGCCGGCAGCGTGTCCAGCTTTTCCAATTCCAATAGCAGGTCGCAAGCGAGCTTGCCGCTGCCCGCGCCCGCTTCCAAAATATTGCCGCCCGTCTCGCGCAAGACTTGCGCCACTTGCCGGGCGACGCAGCGGCCAAACAATGTTGACTGCTCCGGCGCGGTGGTGAAATCGCCCGCCGGCCCGAATTTGGCAGCGCCGGCGGCGTAATAACCCAGCCCCGGCGCATACAGTGTCAGCTCCATATAGCGCGCGAAGGATATCCAGCCGCCCTGTGCCGCGATCTCGGCGCGCAGGTGATTTTGTACCTGTTGGCTGTGGGTCTTTGCGTCGGGGGAGGGTTCAGGTAGTGAGGGCATGAGCCAGTGAGGAATAGAGTGTGGTAAATTTCTGCTTTTACAAGGTTTTTGCCGCGCCATTATAGCAGCGGCCCCTAAACCCGCTCCCTCTGCAGCCCATGCAATTAAACGAAAAAATTGTTCTCATCACCGGTGGCGCCAAGCGCGTCGGCGCGGCCACCTGCCGCATGTTGCACACCCAGGGCGCGCGGCTCATGGTGCACTACCGCTCGTCGCATGACGAAGCACAGCGGCTTGCCGATGAGTTGAATCATCTGCGCCGCGATTCCTGCGCCTTGGTAAAAGGCGATCTGTTGCATATCGAGAAGCTGCCGCATCTGGTGGAAGCTACGCTCAAGCACTACGGCCAACTCGACGTGCTGATCAACAATGCGTCGAGCTTTTACCCAACCGAGGTAGGCGGGATCAGCATGGAGAACTGGGACGATCTGATCGGCACCAATCTCAAAGCGCCCTTATTCCTGGCGCAAGCGGCGGCCGAGGCCTTGCGCCATAGCCATGGCTGCATCGTCAACATCGCCGACATCCATGCCGAGCGCCCGATGAAAAGTTACGTCGTGTACAGCATCGGCAAGGCCGGGTTGGTGGCCATGACCAAATCGCTGGCGCATGAATTGGGGCCGCAGGTGCGGGTGAATGCCGTTGCACCGGGCCCGATTATGTGGCCGGAAAATGATCCGACTTTCGATGATACCGAGCGGCGCCGCATCATCGCGCACACCGCGCTGAAGCGCGAAGGCAGCGCGGAAGACATCGCGCGTGCAGTGCAGTTCTTGGTGTATGACGCGCCTTACGTCACCGGCCAGATTCTGGCGGTGGATGGCGGTCGGAGTGCAAGTTTATGATCGATCCAGTTAAACCCCCGCGCTCTCTTCTCACCGCCGCCGGCAAAGCCATCGGCGATTACGCCATGATCCAGGACGGTGACCGTGTCTTATTGGGTCTTTCAGGCGGCAAAGACAGCCTCTCCCTGCTGCATGTGCTGCTCGATTTGCAAAAGAAAGCGCCGATCAAGTTTAGCTTGGCCGCGTGCACCATCGATCCCTTATCGCCGGATTACGATCCTTCGCCGCTCAAGGATTATGTGCCGAAACTGGGCATTCCTTATTTCGTGGAACGCTTCCCGATTTTGGAGCAAGCCAAAAAATCCATGACCAAGGATTCATACTGCGCGTTTTGTTCGCGCATGCGGCGCGGCATGCTCTATGGCTGCGCGCGGCGCGAAGGGTATAAGGTGCTGGCGCTGGCGCAGCATTTGGACGATGCGGTGGAGACTTTTTTGATGAGCGCGTTTTTCGGCGGCAAGCTGCGCACGATGAAGGCGCACTATGTAAACGACGCGGGTGATCTGCGCATCATTCGTCCTTTCATCTATGCGCGCGAACGGCAGACCGCGGCCTTTGCCCAGAACGCACCGTTGCCCGTGGTGCACGAAAACTGCCCCGCATGTTTCGGCATGCCTACCGAGCGCATGCACATGAAAACAGTGCTGGCGCAATTGGAACAAGGCAACCCGAATCTATTTTCGAATACCCTGACCGCGATGCGGCCCTTGCTGGGCACGATGGTGGAAAAGAAGCGCAAGCGCGAACCGATTGCAGCATTGACTTGAACGATAAGGACTCAAAATGAAAGCCGACGCGCATAAACGCATTACCTCATTTAAGCCGCCGCTGCGCACGCTGATGGGGCCAGGCCCCTCGGATGTGCCGCAGCGCGTGTTGGACGCCATGGCGCGCCCCACCATCGGCCATCTCGATCCGGCTTTCGTCGAGATGATGGAGGAAATGAAAACGCTGCTGCGCTATGCCTTTCAGACCGAGAATGAATTAACTTTTCCCATTTCCGCGCCCGGCTCGGTGGGCATGGAAAGCTGCTTCGTCAATCTGGTGGAGCCGGGCGACAAAGTGATCGTGTGCGTGAATGGCGTATTCGGCGGGCGCATGGTGGAGAACGTCAAACGCTGCGGCGGCACCCCGATCGTGATTCAAGATGCCTGGGGCGCGCCGGTCGATCCGAACAAAGTCGCCGACGCCTTCAATGCCAACGCCGGAGTGAAAGTGCTCGCCTTCGTGCATGCCGAAACTTCCACCGGCGTGCAATCGGATGCGAAGACCCTGGCCGAGATCACGCGCCGGCATGGCGCGCTGACCATTGTCGATGCCGTGACCTCGCTCGCGGGTACACCGCTCTTGGTCGATGCATGGGGCTTGGACGCGGTGTATTCGGGCAGCCAAAAGTGCCTATCCTGCACGCCGGGCTTATCGCCGGTGACCTTCAGTTCACGCGCGGTGGATGCCGTCAAAGCGCGCAAAGCGCATGGCCAAAGCTGGTTCATGGACCTGAGTTTGGTGCTGGGTTACTGGACGGCGGCCAAGCGCACCTATCACCACACCGCGCCGATCAACGCGCTCTATGGCCTCCACGAATCGCTGGTGATGCTGCAAGAAGAAGGCTTAGAGCATTCCTGGGCGCGGCATCAGGCCAATCACCTCAAGCTCAAAACCGGGCTGGAGCAGCTCGGCATTGAATTTCTGGTGGCGGAGCCCTATCGCCTGCCGCAATTGAATACCATCAAAATACCGGCGGGCGTGGACGATGCCGAAACGCGCCGCCGCCTGCTTAACGAATACAACCTGGAAATCGGCGCGGGGCTGGGCGATCTCGCCGGCAAGGTGTGGCGCATCGGTCTGATGGGCTACGGCAGCAGCGAAGCGAACGTGAATAAATGTCTGGCGGCGCTGGGCGAGGTGCTGCCGTAGCGCCGGCATCCTGCCGGCATGCAAGCAGGATGCTTGCGCTACAAACCCAATCGCTGCCAGATCGTTGAACTAGGCCCGGCTTGATTCAGCGTGTAGAAGTGCAATCCCGGCGCGCCCCCTTGCAATAATCGGTCACACAGATCGGTGACCACATCCAAACCGAAGGCGCGAATCGAATCCAAATCCTCGCCGTAGGCTTCCAGCCGCTTTCTGATCCAGCGTGGAATCTCCGCGCCGCAGGCGTCGGAGAAGCGCGAGAGTTGCGCGCAATTCGTGATCGGCATGATGCCGGGCACGATGGGGATGGTCACATTCATCGCCACACAGTCATCCACGAAGCGAAAATAGGCATCGGCGTTATAGAAATATTGCGTGATGGCGGAGCTCGCGCCGGCGTCGGCCTTGCGCTTGAAATTCGCGAGATCGTCTTGCGCGTTTTTTGCCTGCGGGTGGAATTCAGGATAAGCCGCAACTTCGATGTGGAACCAGTCGCCGGTTTGCTTGCGAATGAAAGCCACCAGTTCGTTCGCGTAACGAAACTCGCCCGGATCGGCCATGCCTGAGGGCAGATCGCCACGCAGGGCGACGATATGACGGATGCCTTTCGCTTTAAACAGATCCAGAATTTCCTGAATCGATTCTTGAGTCGAACCGATGCATGAAAGATGCGGCGCGCTGGCAGAGCCCGAAGCTTGAATTTCCATGACCGCTTCTAGCGTGCGGTCGCGCGTCGAGCCGCCCGCGCCATAGGTCACCGAGAAAAACTTGGGCTTGAGTTGCGCGAGCTGCTGGCGCGTGGCGCGCAGCTTTTCCATGCCCTCGGGGGTCTTGGGCGGAAAGAATTCGAAACTGAAGGTGCGTTTATCGGACATGTTTTTTCTCACCACGGAGGACACGGAGTGCGCGGAGTTGCATGGAGAAAAAGCTTGGGCTTTCCTCCGTGTCCTCCGCGTACTCCGTGGTTCAGGATTTTAATAGCGATAGTGATTTGGCTTATACGGGCCGTTTTTTGGCACGCCAATGTAAGCGGCTTGCGTGTCGGACAGCTCGGTCAGGTGCGCGCCGATTTTTTTCAAATGCAGGCGCGCGACTTTTTCGTCCAGATGCTTGGGCAGCACATACACGCCCACCGGGTAGTCGGCGGTGTGGGTGAACAGCTCGATCTGCGCGATGGTTTGGTTGGAGAACGAAGCTGACATCACGAAGCTCGGATGCCCGGTGGCGCAGCCCAAGTTCACCAAGCGGCCTTTGGCGAGCACGATGATGCGTTTGCCGTCCGGGAAAATCACGTGATCGACTTGCGGTTTGATCTCATCCCACTGATATTTTTCCACCGAGGCGATGTCGATTTCGGAATCGAAGTGGCCGATGTTGCACACAATCGTTTGGTCTTTCATCTTGATCATGTGATCGTGGTTGATGACGTGCACATTGCCGGTGGCGGTGACGAAAATATCGCCTTTGTCACAGGCTTCATCCATGGTCACCACGCGATAGCCTTCCATGGCCGCTTGCAGCGCGCAGATCGGATCGATCTCCGTGACCCACACCGTGGCGCCCATGCCGCGGAGGGCCTGCGCGCAGCCTTTGCCCACGTCGCCGTAGCCCAGCACCACGCAGACCTTGCCGGCGATCATCACGTCGGTGGCGCGCTTGATGCCGTCGAGCAGCGATTCGCGGCAACCATACAGATTATCGAACTTGGATTTGGTGACGGAATCGTTGACGTTGATGGCCGGGAATTTCAGTTTGCCTTCTTCGAACATCTGGTACAGACGATGCACGCCGGTGGTGGTTTCCTCGGTCACGCCTTTGATGTGGCCGATGCGCGCCGAGTACCAGCCGGGCTGGGTTTCAAGGCGTTTTTTGATGGAGGCGAACAGCACGCGCTCTTCTTCGCAGGTGGGCTTGGCGATCACCGAGATATCGCTTTCGGCGCGCACGCCCAGATGCAGCAGCAGCGTGGCGTCGCCGCCGTCATCCAGAATCATGTTCGAGAACTGGCCGTTCGGCCATTCGAAAATCTTGTGCGTGTATTCCCAATATTCTTCCAAGGATTCGCCCTTGTATGCGAATACCGGAATTTGCTCGGCGGCGATAGCGGCCGCGGCGTGATCTTGCGTGGAGTAAATATTGCACGAGGCCCAGCGCACTTCGGCGCCGAGCGCGGTGAGGGTTTCGATCAGCACCGCGGTTTGAATCGTCATGTGCAGCGAGCCGGTAATGCGCGCGCCTTTGAGCGGCTGCTGCGTGTTGAATTCCTGGCGAATCGCCATCAAGCCGGGCATTTCAGTTTCGGCGATGGCGATTTCCTTGCGCCCCCAGGCGGCGAGGGAAAGGTCGGCGACTTTATAGTCGGTAAAGTTGGGGTTGAGTACGGCGCTCATGGTGCTCTCCATTCAGGGTTAGTGAATGGGCGCCGTTGCTACGTCGAGCCATCGCACCAAGCCTGACTCACCTTGCGTTCAACGGTGAGCTGCAGCGCCCCTCGGTGCGAGGGTTGTTACAAAATTAAAATCATTCACCACGGGGTACACAGAGGACACGGAGTTTAAAGCATTAATGGGTTTTGCCTTACTCCGTGTCCTCCGCGTCCTCCGTGGTGAAAAAGGTTTATATCCCCGCGTCGGCCTTCAACGCTTCCGCCTTGTCCACCGCTTCCCACGTGAAATCCGGCTCGTCGCGGCCGAAGTGGCCGTAGGCGGCGGTGCGCGTGTAGATCGGGCGCAACAGATTGAGCGATTGAATAATGCCTTTGGGCCGCAGGTCGAAATGTTTCTCGATCAGCTTCACGATTTTTTCGTCGGACAATTTGCCGGTGCCGAAGGTATTGACCATCAGGCTCACCGGCTTGGCCACGCCGATGGCGTAGGCGACTTGTACTTGGCATTTGCTGGCGATGCCTGCGGCAACGATGTTTTTCGCCACATAACGGCTAGCGTAAGCAGCTGAACGATCTACTTTCGATGGATCTTTGCCGGAGAACGCGCCGCCGCCATGCGGCGCTGCGCCGCCGTAGGTATCGACGATGATCTTGCGCCCGGTCAGGCCGGCATCGCCCATCGGCCCGCCGACGACGAAGCGGCCGGTCGGATTGACCAAATAGCGTGTGTCTTTGCGCATTTTTTCCGGAATGATCGGCTTGATGATTTCCTCGATCACGGCTTCGGACAGCACCGCATGCGACACTTCCGGATGGTGCTGGGTCGAGATCACCACGGTATCGACGTTGACGGGTTTTCCATCCACATAACGAATCGTGACTTGGGATTTGGCGTCCGGACGCAGCCAGGGCAGGCGCCCATCCTTGCGCAGCTCCGATTGGCGCTCCATCAGTCGGTGCGCATAGTGAATCGGCATCGGCATCAATTGCGCAGTTTCGTCGCAGGCATAGCCGAACATCAAGCCTTGGTCGCCCGCGCCTTGATCCAGGAACAGGCCTTCGCCTTCGTTCACGCCTTGCGCGATATCGGGCGATTGCTTGCCCAGGCTCACCATCACGGCGCAGGTTTTATAATCAAACCCGATCTCGGAACTGTCGTAGCCGATGCGTTTGATGGTCGCGCGCGCGACCACATTGAAATCCACTACCGCATTGGTGGTGATCTCGCCCGCCACCACCACCAGACCTGTGGTGCACAGCGTCTCGCACGCTACCCGCGAGTGCGGGTCCTGGGTTAAGATGGCGTCCAAAATCGAATCGGAAATTTGATCCGAAACCTTGTCCGGGTGTCCTTCGGAAACCGATTCCGAGGTAAATAGAAATTCGTTCATCGTGTCCGATCTTTTCTTTATATGGCTTCAAAAACCCAATAGGATACCAAAGCTTGGCCCATCCAGAAAGGCATGTGACACCCGGATGACCACCCTGTCGATAAACCTGCTTCGGTTATTTGCCCGTTTGCCCTTGGGTTTGGTGCATGCCCTGGGTGCCGTGGCGGGGTGGGGCGTGTATCTGGCCTCGCCGCGTTACGCGCGTCGCCTGCGTGAAAACCTTTATCTGAGTAAGGTGACCCCGGATTCGGCCGCCAAGCGCCGCTTGCTGTTCAAGGCCATATCGGAAGCCGGCAAGGGCGCCTTGGAAATCTTTGTCGTGTGGTTCCGCCCCTACCCCGCTGTGCTCAAATTGGTGCGAAGCGTCGAAGGCTGGGAGCACGTGCAGACCGCGCGCGCAGCCGGCAAGGGCGTGATGCTGCTCACCCCGCACGTCGGTTGTTTTGAAATCGGCGGCATGTACTGCGGCGCGCAGTTTCCGTTTACCGAGTTGTATCGGCCGCCGAAGCTATTGCTACTCGAACCGCTGATGCGCGCCGGACGCGCGCGCGGACAAGTCAGTCTGGCGACCACCGATTATGCCGGGGTAAAGAAGCTGCTCGCCGCGTTAAAGCAAGGGCAAGCGATTGGTGCGCTACCCGACCAGGCGCCCAGCCTGGGCGAGGGCGTTTGGGCGGATTTCTTTGGCCGGCCCGCTTACACCATGACGCTGATCGCGCGGCTGCAACAAAAAACGGGTGCTACGATCATCTTCTTTTATGCCGAGCGTTTGAGTTGGGGCCGCGGCTTCGTGATTCGTTACCTGCCGCCCATCGCTCCCTTGAGTGAAGACCCCGAACAAGCCGCGCGCCAAATCAATGCGGCAGTGGAAGCGATCGTGCGCGCCTGTCCAGCGCAATATCTGTGGAGCTATAACCGGTATAAAGCGGTGCGGGGCGAGGGAGCATGATTCGCGTTGCGATATTTTGTTTTTGGGCGCTGCATTTTTTGCCGCTGGCGCTGCTGAATCCGCTCGGACAGGGCTTGGGGCTGCTTTTCTATGCCTTGGGGCGTTAGCGGCGCGAGGTGGCGCGCACCAATTTGCGTCTGTGTTTTCCGGAATTGAGCGAGCGCGAACGAGAGCGGCGAGTACGCCGGCACTTTTGCGCCTTTGGGCGCAGCTTTCTGGAGCGTGGCATCTTGTGGTGGTCGAGTGCTGCGCGCATCAAGCGCATCGTGCGCATCGAGGGTGAAGCGCATTGGCAAGCGCTGCGCGGCAAGCCGCTCATCCTGCTCGCGCCGCATTTCGTCGGGCTGGATATGGGCGGCTCGCGCTTATCGATCGATGTGCAAGTCGCTTCCATGTACAGCAAGCAAAAGAACCCGCTGGCCGATCGCTTGCTGCTGCAAGGGCGCCGCCGGTTTAATACCCCGCGCTTGTTCTCACGCCAGGACAGCGTGCGCAGCGTGGTCAAGGCGGTGCGCGACGGGACGCCATTTTACTATTTGCCCGATATGGATTTCGGCGCGCGCGACTCGATCTTTGTGCCCTTCTTCGGCGTATTGGCCGCGACCATCACCGGGGTTTCGCGCATGGCGCGCATGGCCGGCGCGCGCGTGGTGCCGGCGGTGACCCGGCAGTTGCCGGGCGGCCAAGGCTATGTGCTGACGTTTTATCCGGCCTGGGAAAATTTTCCGAGCGACGACATCGCCGCCGATACGCGCCGCGTGAATGCCTTCATCGAGGAACGCGTGCGAGAAATGCCCGAACAGTATTACTGGCTGCATAAGCGCTTCAAGACGCGGCCGGCGGGAGAGCAGCGCTTGTATTAACCACGGGGGGGCAAGGGGAAACCATGTTTTTCCATGCCCGGCGCAATCATTCGTCGGGCAAACATGGCATGGAGATTATGCAAATGATGCGGCAACAATTCATTGATTGCCTGCTTTCCCCGTGCCCTCCGTGTGCCCCGTGGTTATTTTGTTGGCAGCATACGAGATCGAAGAAGTGCGCGCACAATTGCGTGCGGCCGCACTCCCGCAGTTCCAAGCCGAACCGGTGAGCGATCGGCATATGCTTATATTCGGACGCTGTTGAGAACAACATTCAGTTTGTTGCGCAAGAGGGCCCGATAGTATTTTTAAGGCAAAAAAAGCTGTTATGCCGCATTTTAGTTGTGATACGATTCTTCGCACCCGTACCACCACACATTCCA
>MEQN01000133.1:1076-3810 GCA_001770235.1 Betaproteobacteria bacterium RBG_16_58_11 | reverse complement strand
CACCAGCAGCCAAAGCACCAGCCGCAGCAAAAGCACCGACCAAATCCGAAATCATGGCGCAAATCTCTACCGATACCGGCATCAGCAAAAAAGATGCGGGCGGCGTGTTGGCCTCCCTGGCCGGCATGATGGGCAAGTCCCTCAAGAAACACGGCAACTTCGTGATGCCGGGTCTGCTGAAAGTTAAAGTCGTCACCAAGCCCGCGACCAAAGCACGCAAAGGCGTGAACCCGTTCACCGGTGCAGAGATGATGTTCAAAGCCAAGCCGGCACGCAAAGCCGTCAAAATTCTGGCGCTGAAAGCATTGAAAGACATGGTTTAATTGTTGTCCCGTTTCCGGTCGGGGCAGCCCGACCGGAATCTTCCCCGCAAGTCCTCCCCCCCTTTTTTTCTTCTTACCCGCTCCAAGCAACCCTTTTCCGTGTGTGAATGCACAGGGTATGATTTGCGCACTCTTTCCGATTCGTTCAGCCCATGCCGTTTCAAAATCCCGCTCCGGATGAAATCAAAGCGCTGCTCGCTCGCGTGAAGACTATCGCGGTAGTGGGGCTATCGCCTAAACCGAATCGACCGAGTTTCGTCGTTGCGCGTGCCTTGCAGGGCTTTGGTTACCGCACTATTCCGGTGCGCCCAGCGCTGAATGAGGTGCTGGGTGAGAAGGCTTATCCGAGCCTCGCCGAGGTGCCGGACCGAATTGATCTGGTGGATGCCTTTCGCGCCGCCGAGCATTTGGACGAACTGGTGGATGAATGCATTCGCCTGAAACTCCCCGCCCTGTGGATTCAAGAAGGCATCGTGAATGAGGCCGCCGCCAAGCGCGCGCGCGCCGCTGGCTTATTCGTGGTTATGGATCGTTGTATTTACAAAGACTATGTATCGCTCATGGCTTAATCTGGTTTGGCTGTTGCCACTCATGGCGCAGGCCGGCGAGCTGGAAGACGGGCTTGCGGCGTATCGCGCCAAGAACTATGGCCAAGCCTTTATGCACTTGCAGCCCTTGGCGGAGGAGGGCGTGCCGGCGGCGCAATTCACCTTGGGTGAGATGTATCGGCGCGGCCGTGGCTTCGTAAAGAGTACGCCCGAGGCGCTGCCCTGGTTGAAGCAAGCGGCGGAAGCCAATCATCTTCCCGCACTCAATGTTTTGGGTGAGATGCACGAAGCGGGCGAGGGCGTGGCGCAAGATTTCGAGGCCGCTGCGCAGTGGTTCCAGAAAGCCGCCGATGCCGGCGATGCCAAAGGTCAGCTTAACTTAGCCTTGCATTACCTCCGCGTTGAAGAAGTGCGCGACTTCACCCAAGCTGCCAAGTGGTTCAAGCGCGCGGCGGAGCAGTTTGATCCCGAGGCGCAATACTTTTACGCCCGGCTGTTGCTCGATGGCAAAGGGGCCGAGCAGAACCCGGAGGAGGCGATGACCTGGCTCGCCAAGGCCAGCGCGCAGGGCCACGCGCCGGCGCGGCGTTTTCTGCATCTGCTGCAACAAGACGAAACCCCCGACCGCAATCTTGCGCTGCGCGAACTCAAGCGCCATCTTTCGGCCGGCGTGGCGGCGCTGGAAGCGGTCTCCACCGACGACAGCTACGGCTTCGAGAAAACCAACCCGATCAGGCCCGGCCCCGGTTTTGAATCCGAGTGGCGCTACCTCAACGCCCTGCGCGGGCCGAAGGGCGAGATCGTGCACTACCAGCGCCTGGGCCATTGCTGTGCGTTTAATACCGATGCGGCGGAGCGGGGCAAGGGCTTTCTCGATCAATACGAGTTGACTTACGATGGGCTCGCCAAGCCGCTCACCCTGTATCTCAATATGTTCGAGGAAGCGCAAATGAAAGCCCCGCGGGGGTTTACTTTTACACGGGAAAAAGAGGAGTGAATCGATATGAAGCTTAAAACCAGCATTCTTGTTACCTTGACCATTCTGCTTGCGGCTTGCGGCAAGCTCACCGTAGAAAATTACGACAAACTCAAAGTCGGCATGCCCTACACGGAAGTGAAACAGCTCCTCGGCCCACCCGAACGCTGCAGCGACCTGCTCGGCATGAAAAGTTGCACCTGGGGCGATGATAAGCGCCATATCACGGTGAATTTCATCGGCGACCAAGTGGTGATTTTTAATGCAGAGAATATTCGCTGAGTAGTCAAACTTATGCCGCCCAAGGGGCGGCTGGCTATTCTGAGCAATCCCCGTATAATTCGCGGCTTCCGTACGCCCCGCCAATCAGGCGTACCGGTCATTTTCTCATCTGATCATTTCGATCTTTTAATTTCGTCTGCCTCGATTGGTGTCGCGCCCCGCGCGTGATAGGCCGTCGCAGGAATGTTCCTAGAAACGGCAGTTGACCGCTTAATCTAGGCTGAACACACAATGGCTATATTTGTTTTTTTTATTCATCATGGGTTTGCCCATTGGACGAGCACGCTACGCGCCTGCTGGCACGTCTGCTCGGGCGTTGGGCTTTGTCGCTTCTCCTTGCAGGCCTCGGCCTGCGGCGTCGTCGCTTCGCGCCCAACACCCGCCCAAACGCACCACCAGGCGCGTCCAACTACCGTTTCTAGGAAAATACATGTCTACTGAAATTCATTTCGCCGACCTCGGTCTGGCGCAACCCCTTTTGCACGCCATTACCGACGCTGGCTATACCGTGCCGACGCCGATCCAAGCGCAGGCCATCCCACTGGTACTGGCCGGGGGCGATTTACTTGCTGCCGCACAAACCGGCACCGGCAAAACCGCCGGCT
>MEQN01000133.1:797-907 GCA_001770235.1 Betaproteobacteria bacterium RBG_16_58_11 | reverse complement strand
CGGCGTCAACATCAACCCGCAATATAAAGCGCTCAAAGGCCGCCTGGATATCCTGGTCGCCACGCCGGGCCGCCTGCTCGATCACGTCGGGCAAAAAACCGTCGATTTGT
>MEQN01000133.1:628-698 GCA_001770235.1 Betaproteobacteria bacterium RBG_16_58_11 | reverse complement strand
GGCAAAACCTGCTGTTCTCCGCCACTTTCTCGGACGAGATCAAAACCCTGGCTGACGGGCTACTGCACAA
>MEQN01000133.1:341-573 GCA_001770235.1 Betaproteobacteria bacterium RBG_16_58_11 | reverse complement strand
TCTGTGTATATGGTGGCGCAGGATCACAAGCGCGACTTTTTGGCGCACTTAATCAAACAGGGCGACTGGAAACAAGTGCTGGTGTTTACACGCACCAAACACGGCGCCAATCGCCTGGCGGAAAAGCTGGTCAAGGATGGCATCCCCGCTGCCGCGATTCATGGCAACAAGAGCCAAGCGGCGCGCACCCGCGCCCTGGCGCAATTCAAGGACGGCGTGATGCCGGTGCTGG
>MEQN01000133.1:0-233 GCA_001770235.1 Betaproteobacteria bacterium RBG_16_58_11 | reverse complement strand
CCGGCCGTGCCGGCAGCAGTGGTGCTGCGATCTCGCTGGTGGACCGGGAAGAAATCAAATTTTTAAACGCCATTGAGCGTCTGCTCAAGCGCGAAATTCCGCGCCTGACGATCGAAGGTTTTGTCGCCCCGGTGCGCACCGAGCAAGAAGAGGCCCGCCCGCCAAGGCAGCATCGGTCACAGCCGCGCCAAGGCGCGCCCAAATCACGCTCCGGTGCGCCTCGATCAGGCTCG
>MEQN01000132.1 GCA_001770235.1 Betaproteobacteria bacterium RBG_16_58_11 | reverse complement strand
CGCGCGCATCGATTTGCAGCGCGTCTGGTCCGAGACCACCTACCACATGCAGCGCATGCGCGATAACCCCGAGTGTGCGCAGCAAGAATTCGACCGCGTATTGGATGCCAGCGATCCGGGCCTCTCGGTTGCCCTGACTTATGACTTGAATGCGGATATCGCCGCGCCCTTCATCGCGACCGGCCACCGCCCGCGCATGGCGGTCTTGCGCGAGCAGGGCGTGAATGGGCAGGTGGAAATGGCGGCGGCGTTCGATCGCGCCGGGTTCGAGGCGGTGGACGTGCACATGAGCGATATCATCAGTGGCCGCGCGTCGCTGGCTGACTTCAAGGGCTTTGTCGCTTGCGGCGGCTTCTCTTACGGCGACGTGCTGGGCGCGGGCGAGGGCTGGGCCAAGTCCATCCTGTTCAACCGCCGCGCGCGTGACGAATTCGAGGCGTTTTTTCAGCGCGACGATTCCTTCGCCTTGGGAATTTGCAACGGCTGCCAGATGATGAGCAACCTGCACAGCATCATTCCGGGCGCGACTCACTGGCCGCATTTCGTGCGCAACAAATCGGAGCAATTCGAAGCGCGCTTCGTCATGGTGGAAGTGCAAATGAGCCCCGCCATCGTGTTCGACGGCATGGCCGGCAGCCGCATGCCGATCGCCGTGGCGCACGGCGAAGGCTATGCGGAGTTCGCCGGCGCGGCGCTATCGCAGGCGCAAGTCGCGCTGCGCTTCGTCGATCACCGCGCGCAGCCGACCGAAACCTACCCGCAGAACCCCAACGGCTCGCCTCAAGGCATCACCGGGCTCACCACGCCGGACGGCCGCTTCACCATCATGATGCCGCACCCCGAGCGCGTGTTCCGCGCGGTGCAGCATTCCTGGCATCCCCATGGCTGGCAGGAAGACGGGCCGTGGATGCGGATGTTCCGCAACGCGCGCAAATGGGTGGGGTAAACCTTTCTTAGCCGCGAATTAACGCGAATTGACGCGAACAAAACAGCGCCGTCCTCTTATCGTTGCTGGTTCTAATTCGTGCAAATTCGCGTTAATTCGCGGCAAAGGTTTTTCGCCCTTGCTTGAAATCAGTTCCCCCAACCCCTATTTTTAAATCCATGTAACCGGAAAGCGCCTCGATGCAATACAAGGACTATTACAAAATTCTCGGTGTGGAGCGCGGAGCCTCGGAGGCGGAGATCAAAAAGGCCTACCGCAAGCTCGCGCGCAAATATCATCCCGACGTATCCAAGGAAAAGGACGCGGAGGAAAAATTCAAAGCCGTGAACGAAGCGAACGATGTCCTGAGCGATCAGAAAAAGCGCGCCGCCTACGATCAACTGGGGCACTACAAACCAGGCCAAAATTTCCGGCCGCCACCGGGTTGGGAGCAGCAATTCGGACAGGGCGCGCAATCCGGCGATTTCGGCAATATGGATTTCGGCGACTTATTCTCGCAGATGTTCGGCGGCGGCATGGGCGGCGCGGCCCACGGACGGCGCGGCGGGCGCGGCTTTGGGCAGGCCGGGCAGGATTTCGAGGTGGCATTGGAAATCACGCTGGAAGAAGCCTATCAAGGCGGAGAGAAAACCTTGCAATTGGAAGTGCCCGAACCGAGCCCGCAGGGTTTCATGGTACGCGTGCCGCGCACGATCAAAGTGCGCATTCCGAAAGGCGCGAGCGAAGGGCAGCGGTTGCGCTTGCCGAGCAAGGGTGGCTCCGGCATGCATGGCGGGAAAGCGGGCGATTTGTTTTTGCGCATCGCTTTCCAGCCGCACGCGTGGTTCAAGCCCAGCGGACACGATCTCAATTTGGATGTCCCGCTCACGCCATGGGAAGCGGCGCTGGGCGCGAGCGTGGAAATCCCCACCTTGGCGGGGAAAGTGCGGCTGAAGGTCAAGCCAGGCAGCCGCTCGGGGCAAAAGATGCGGCTCACCGGTAAGGGCTTGCCTAAAGCGGGCGATACTTTTGGCGATCTGTATTGCGTGTTCCAGATCGTGACGCCGGAGCCGCTGAGCGACGAAGAACGGAAACTGTTCGAAGCGTTGCAACAGACATCGAGTTTTAATCCGCGCAGCTTTTAGGGTGGCGAGCCAGGCTATTTATTTAGGGCCGCTTGTACCTTCAAGGCTGTCAAGAATGCTGCCTTGAGGATGTTGCCCTTGAGGGGCAGGCGGGTCGATCTGTTGCATGCCGCCGCCCGGTTTCATCTCGCGCAGCCGGGTGTAATCCGGCTGCCGATCCGTTAATACCAGTTTGCCGTCCAGCCCACGCGTCGGATAGAAAGCAAAGGGCGTGGTTATTACCGGGTCAAGATGCGGTTCTGAGACGTGAATCACGTAGCGTTCCATCGCTTGTTTTGTTTCCGCGGCCGGCGTGCTGGGGTAAGAAATGCCGGGGAAAGTTGCGCCGATGGAGCGCGGTCCGGCGAAGGCGCGATCAAAGCCCAACTGGCCCCAGGCGGTTTTGGGAATATCCTTGCTGGCGTCGAAGATGCCGCTTCCCAGCATTTCCTTGCCCTCTTTTTGCCAGCCGCCTTGCTCATGTTTGACCAACTGATTATCCACATAGGTATCCTTGCTCCACCAAACTGTGAGCGACCATTCAAGCCAGATTTCATATAGCCAGTAATCGGAGGGCATCTGGTAATCGACTTTGCAGTTCTGATCCATGGTTTCGCGGTGGATGCTATGCACCACTCCCTTGGAGGCAGAGTCCTCGATATAGGCAGACAGGCGCAGACCGTCTTTGGTGGGGTCGGGTACCGCACCGATGCGCAGCGACGTCTCGGCGCCAACACCGCGGAATAGTTGCTTGTCCTTGACTGGATCGGGCACTTCGTCCGGCCTTGCATTGGAGGCGTCATTGCCGCCGCCGCCCAATCCGATTGCGCCACCGAACATACCGCCCAACATGCCGCCCAGCATGCCCTGCGCTTTTTCTCCGATTTTTTGGCCGATGGATTTTTCGCCAAATTGATCGCGTGGTCCGATGGTGATGGGTTTTGGCGGCGGGAAACTGCAGCCGGACTGTTGCGGCTGTGCGCAACGCAGGTTGCAGGCATCTAGTTGACGTTGCAAATCCTGTGTTTCTTGTTCCAGCTTGTTGACCTTGTCCGTCTGGGTGCGCATCAGTTGTTCGAATTGCTGGACGGCGATGATGCGGGCACGGATGATTTCCGGGTCGTCTGGAACCCGCCGGTCTTGATTGATAGTGACATCGGTGAAGTTTTTGCGAAGGGTATCGAGCTGGTTCTGTTCGCGGCTAAGCTCGCCGCGCTTGGCGGCCAGTGCCGCGCGCGTGGATTCGCAAGCGGGGCAGGCCGCGCGGGCCGAACCTGGCGGCAATGGAGTAAACGGCGCCTGCCCGGATGGCGTATTGCGTTCGCCTGTTTGCGCCGGGGTCGGTGTCGCCGTGCCAGGGATCACCAGCGGGCGGTTTGCCGGCGTGGGTTGTGCACACCCCTGGTTGCATTTTTCCAGTTGGCGCTGCAAAGCTTGCGCTTCTTGTTCCAGTCTGTTGATGGTGTTTTGCAATGCGCGCATCGCTTGTTCGGCCCTTTCGACGCGCTCCATGAAATCAGGTATTTCTTTTGTAAAGATGTCTTCAGCATTACGCTTGCGATTAGTATCGAGTTCATCCTGTTTTTGTTTTAGCTCGGCGCGCTTGGCTTCCAGCGCTACGCGCGCGGATTCGCATGCGGGGCAGGCTGCGTGAGGCATTTCCGGCTGGGTAGCGGGAGTTGAACAGGCGCGAACACAGTTAGCCTGAAATTCACGCATCTCAACTATCTTCTGGTCGATTAGCGGCAGTTCCCGGCTGATTTGCTCGGTCTCGCGCCGCAGGCGGGAGAGCTCTTCACGTTCATCGGGAGTGAGTTGGCCGGACAGCCCCTTGCTCGTCAGCTCCTGTCCTCTTTCCGCAGCGGACTTGAGGCGCTCTGATCGAGTATTGCGTCCAGATTCCAGGGAGCGGAGGGCGTCATCGTAAACTTTGCAAGCGGGACAATGGGGGGTGGTTTCTTGCGCGCAAACAGGAAATACGCAGAACAGGCACAGCGCAAACAAAAGGCCTGAATTCCAGAACTGCCACAGATTTGTTTTATTCATGCGTTGCTCCTGGCGGCGTCCCATAGGATAGGGTGATAACGTTGAAATTGTCCGCCGCAATTATGTGTACAGGCAAGCCATCTGTCAAAGGCGGCTGACCTTGTGGACGTTCGATTAGATGTCCATTGCGTCCATTCCCTCGTGCGGCAGACGAAAAAAAGGCGCTGCAGATTGCAGCGCCGTTTTCGATTTAATGGACTGAATTACTTTTTCTCAGCAGGAGCAGGCTGCGCCGGCTTGTCCGCGGGTGCGCCCGGAACCGGGATGGTGGTTGCGGCCGGGGCTTGCGTGCCTTTGTACTCGATCTTGGCTTTGGCGCGCAGATCTTCGATGTGTTTGCGCAATTGCTCTTGTTGCACGCGCGGGGCGATATTGGCTTTTATTTCTTCAAAAGCCGGCATGTCTTTGACGTCTTCCAGCTTGATGATGTGATACCCGAATTGGGTCTGCACCGGGGCTTTGCTGGTCTCGCCTTTTTTCATTGCAATTAAAGCATCTCCGAAGGGCTTGGCATAACGTCCCGCAGGGCTCAAGCCGAGATCGCCCCCGTTTTTCTTCGAGCCTTCGTCGAGCGATTTGCTTGCCGCCAGCTTATCGAATTTCGCGCCTTTTTTGAGTTGGGCGAGGATGTCCAGCGCTTCCTTCTCGGTCTTCACCAAAATGTGGCGCGCTTGATACTGCTTGTCGCCCATTTGGGTTTTGATCCTGTCGTATTCCGCCTTGAGCAGGTCGTCGGTCGCCGGATGGGTTTTGGAAAAATCCTGCAGATAGGCGTTGACAACGATGGCCATCTCCGCAAATTCGACTTGCTGCTTAACCTCGGGACGCTTGTTGAAGCCTTTCTTGACCGCATCCTGGCGCGCGACTTCCCGGCCAATCAGTTCTTCCAATACCGCTTTGCGCACTTCCGGTGTGTCGGGCGCATTTTGCATGGCTGCTTGCTTCATGAAGTTGTCTACCATGGATTGGTAGAGCGGCGTGCCATTGACGGTGGCGATGGCGGTTTCGGTATTGGCCGTGGCGACGCCGCCTTGGATGTTGCTTGATTTTTTGTCTTCTTGGGCGTTGCAGGCATTCAGCAGCACCAGGCTACCGAGCGCGAGCAGGGCGATACGGGCTTTGACGTTGCGCATAGTGATTCCTTTACTTAGTCGTGGGTTGAAAAAAATTCGTCCGGGGTGTGAGCCTTGATGCTTAATGCGTGAATCTGTTTGTGCATCAGATCGCCCAGCAATTCGTGTATTTTACGGTGGCGCGCGAGGGTCGGCTGCCCCGCGAACTGTTCCGACACCAGGGTAAGAAAAAAGTGCCCGCCGCCGCTTTTGGCGCCGGCGTGGCCGGCATGGCTGGCGCTGTCATCCTGGATTTCCATATGCGATGGCTGGAGCGGTGCGAGCCGGGCTTGCATGGTTTCGATGGTGTTCATGCGGGGAATGCCTTCTTAAAAGGTTTGACGCTGACGCCGGCATACACGCCCGCAGCGACATAGGGATCGGCCTCGGCCCAGGTTTGTGCGGCTTGCTGCGAGGAAAATTCGGCCACAATCAAGCTGCCGGTGAAACCCGCCGGGCCGGGATCGACGCTGTCGATGGCGGGGAAGGGGCCGGCGAGCAGCAGGCGGCCTTCATCTTGCAGTGCTTGGAGGCGCTCCAGATGCGCGGGGCGCGCAGAGAGGCGCCGCTCCAGGCTATGGGCGATGTCTTCCCCGACGATGGCGTAGAGCATCAGGGGTTTTCTCCCTCTTCCATGTGCTTGGAGAGCATCAAGCCCTGCAACACGATGAATACCAGCATCAGTCCCATGAAGCCGAACAATTTGAAGTTGACCCAGGTGGATTCGGAGTAGTTGAAGGCCACATACAAATTGAGCACGCCCATGCCGGCGAAGAACAGCACCCAGCTCAGATTGAGGCGGCGCCATACCGGGGAAGGCAATTTGACTTGGCCTTTCATCATGACGCTGATGAGGTTCTTTTTAAATACGTAATCGGAAACCAATAGCGTCACGGCGAATAGCCAATACAGTACCGTGGGTTTCCATTTGATGAAGGTCGGATCATGCAGCCACAAGGTGGCGCCGCCGAATACGACGATCAGCCCCAGGCTGACCCATAACATGGTGTCCACTTTGCAATGCCGAAACCACACCCAGCCGATTTGCACGAACGTGGCGATGATCGCAATGGCCGTTGCAATGAGAATCGGTATTTGCTTGATATCCGCGTGGTAGCCGATTGACATGGCCAGTGCGTTGGCCTGCTCGGGATCGCTGCCCGCCAGCTTAAACGCGGCAAAAAACAGAATGATGGGGAAGAGGTCGAATAAAATTTTCATGGTGTGTCCAGCGCGGCGCTGGAGAACAGGGTTTGGATTGCTTGCAGTTCTGTCATGGGATCCGCGCGGCGAAAGCCAAGCAGGGTGCGTATGAAGCTGGCAAGTTTAACATGGGCAAAACAGACAGAATAGCGGCGTTTTGTTAGAATTCCCTTTTATTACCCTGTTTTAACTGCGCTTGATCAAAGTCGACCTACACAGTCACTCCACCATTTCTGATGGTCTGATGACCCCCCGCGAACTGGTGCACCATGCCGCCGCCCAAGGCGTGCAGGTGCTTGCCTTGACCGATCACGATGACGTGGCGGGCATTCCAGAGGCGCGGGAAGCGGCGCGGCTCATCGGTATGACCCTGATCGCAGGCACCGAGATTTCCGTGACTTGGCGCAACCGCACCCTGCATATCCTGGGTTTGCGCATCGATCCGGCGCATCCCGCCTTGCAACAAGGTTTGGCCCGGCTGCGCGCCTCGCGCGCGACCCGCGCGCAAAACATTGCCGGCGAGCTGACCAAGGCCGGCATCGCGGACAGCTTGGAAGGCGCGTATAAACACGCCCCGGAAGGCATTATCAGCCGCACGCACTTCGCGCGTTTTTTGATCGAGCAGGGCCACGCCAAAGACATGAAGAGCGTATTCAAGCGCTATTTGGTCAAGGGCAAACCCGGCTACGTGCCGCACATTTGGGCCACGCTGGATGAAGCCGTGAGCTGGATCCTCGGGGCCGGCGGTCTGCCGGTCATCGCGCATCCTGGGCGCTACGATTTGGGCAGCACCTTGCTGGATGCCTTGCTTGCCGAGTTCAAGCAACTCGGCGGTGTGGGTGTGGAAGTGGTGTCCGGCAGCCACCACATCGACAACTATGAGCAGTTCACGCGGCTGGCCGAGAAATTCGGCTTGCGCGCCTCGCGCGGCTCGGACTATCACGGCCCCGGCCACAGCTATCGGGATATGGGCAAGTTGCCCGATTTACCCAGCCGCTGCCAACCGGTGTGGCAAGATTGGGAAGAGGTGCTGGCACTCGCAGCGTGACGTGGGGCGATGCTTCGCCCCGGCCTCTCTAAAATCTTATGGCGCAATATTTCACTATCCACCCCGAAAATCCTCAGCCGCGGCTTATTCGCCAAGCGGCCGAGATCATGCGCGCGGGCGGCGTGATCGTGTACCCCACCGATTCCTGCTACGCCTTCGGTTGCCACATTGGCGATAAGGACGCGGAGCAGCGCATCCGCGAGATTCGGCAAGTCGGCAAAGACCACCATTTCACCCTGGTGTGCCGCGACTTGTCCGAAATTGCGCATTACGCGCGCCTGGACAATCAACAGTTTCGCCTGCTCAAATCCGCCACGCCCGGCAGCTACACTTTCATTCTGGAAGCGACGCGCGAAGTGCCGCGCCGCTTGCAGCATCCCAAGCGCGCCACGATCGGTCTGCGCATTCCGCAGCACCCGGTGGCACAGGCGCTGTTGGCCGAATTGAACGAGCCGATTTTAAGCTCGACGCTGATTTTGCCTGGCGACGAACTGCCCTTGAACGACCCGGATGAAATACGTGAGCGCGTGGAGAAGCAAGTGGCGCTGATTCTCGATGGCGGCGCGTGCGGCGTGGAGCCGACCACGGTGATCGACCTCACTGGCGAGATGCCGGTCGTGCTGCGTAAAGGCCGTGGCAGTCTGATACCGTTTGGTTTGGAACATTAAGAAATAGCGAGGCCTGATGGATTACTCCGATATTATTGTTCAGATTTCCGTGCTCGTCATACCGGTGCTGTTCGCCATTACCTTGCATGAAGCGGCGCATGGTTATGTCGCGAAATATTTCGGCGATCTCACCGCGTATCAAGCGGGGCGCATCAGCTTGAATCCGCTGCGCCACATCGATCCCATCGGCACCATTCTCGTGCCGCTGGTGGTGTATTTCAGCACGGCGGCCGCCGGCCAGGGTTTTCTATTCGGCTGGGCCAAGCCGGTGCCCGTGAATTTCGCGCGGCTGCGCCATCCGAAAAAGGATATGTTCTGGGTCGCCGCAGCGGGACCGGCAGCCAATTTGCTGATGGCCGTAGTGTGGATTTGGATCGCGAATGGGGCGATGAAGACCGGCGGCGGGACGGCCAGCACGTGGTTTTACGCCATGTCTCAGGCCGGTATTTTGATCAACGTCGTGCTGATGGTGCTGAACCTGTTCCCGTTGCCGCCGCTCGACGGCGGGCGCATCGCGGTCAGCCTCCTGCCGAATCCCTATGCGTATCGCTTTGCGCGCATCGAGCCTTACGGCATGATCATTCTGGTGGTGTTGCTGATCAGCGGCGTGCTCGGCGTGTTATTGGGGCCATTCGTTTTTTATACGCGCGCCTTGTTATTATTTCTGTTTGGTTCTTAAGGGAAGTCCACTATGTTCGTCGAACGCGTGCTCTCCGGCATGCGCCCCACCGGCAGCCTGCATCTGGGGCACTACCATGGGGTGCTCAAAAACTGGATTCAATTGCAGCACGAATACGAGTGCCTGTTCTTTGTCGCCGACTGGCACGCGCTGACCACGCATTACGATAACCCGCACATCATCGAACAAAGCGTGTGGGACATGGTGATTGATTGGCTCGCTGCCGGTGTCGATCCATCCCAAGCGACCTTGTTCATCCAATCACGCGTGCCGGAGCACGCCGAGCTGCATCTGCTGCTCTCCATGATGACCCCGCTGGGTTGGCTGGAGCGCGTGCCGACGTATAAAGACCAGCAGGAAAAACTCACCGAGAAAGATCTTTCGACCTACGGTTTCCTCGGATATCCCTTGTTGCAAAGCGCCGATATCCTGATCTATCGCGCGAACCAAGTGCCGGTGGGCGAAGATCAAGTGCCGCATATCGAATTCACGCGCGAAATCGCGCGCCGCTTCAATCATCTCTATGGACGCGAGCCGGGGTTCGAGGAAAAAGCGCTGCAAGCCGTCAAGAAACTCGGCTCGAAAAAATGCAAGCTGTACGACGAGTTGCGCAACCGCTACCAGGAACAAGGCGACGACGAAGCGCTGGAGTCGGCCCAAGCCCTGCTGCACGAAGCGCAGAATCTCTCGATGGGCGATCGGGAGCGCCTCTTCGGCTACCTGGAGGGCGGCGGCAAAATGATCCTGGCCGAACCGCAAGCGCTGCTCACCACTGCCGCGAAAATGCCCGGCCTCGACGGACAAAAAATGTCCAAGTCCTACAACAACACGATTGCCTTAAGAGAAGACCCCGACAGCGTCGTGAAAAAAATCCGCACCATGCCCACCGACCCCGCGCGCGT
>MEQN01000131.1:22268-23618 GCA_001770235.1 Betaproteobacteria bacterium RBG_16_58_11 | reverse complement strand
AATCCGGCCATCATGCCCACCGATTGAGAACCTTGGCCGGGAAAAACAAAAGCAAATTTCATGTCTAAATAAACCTTTTTAGCCGCTAATTAACGCTAATTAACGCTAATTAACGCGAAAAAACCGCAGAACAATTGGCGTTAATTAGCGGCAAGATTTTAAAACTGCACCAACACGGAACCCCAGGTAAAGCCGCCGCCGAATGCTTCCATCAACACCGTTTCGCCGGGCTTGATACGTCCATCGCGCACCGCGGTGTCGAGCGCCAAGGGGATGGAGGCGGCGGAGGTGTTGCCGTGGGTATCCACCGTGACCACCACCCGGTCCATGCTCATGCCGAGTTTCTTGGCGGTGGCCTGGATGATGCGGATGTTGGCCTGATGCGGCACCAGCCAATCAATCTGTTTTTTTTGCATGCCATTCGCGGTCAAGGTTTCATCGACGATGGCATCCAGGGTATTCACCGCCATTTTGAATACGGCGTTGCCTTCCATTTGGATCGTTGATTTCTTGGCATACCCTGCCGAGGGCCCCGCAGGCACTTTGAGCAATGCCTCATGGCGGCCATCGGCGTGCAAATGGGTGGAAATGATGCCGGGCGTATCCGATGCTTGCAGCACCACCGCCCCGGCGCCATCGCCCCATAGAATGCAGTTCGTGCGGTCATTCCAATCGGTGATGCGGGACAGGGTTTCGGCCCCGATCACCAATACATTTTTGCATTGGCCGGAACGGATAAACTGCTCGCCGGTGGTCAGCGCATAAACGAAGCCGCTGCAGACTGCTTGCAGATCGAATGCCGGGCAGCCGTTGGTGATGCCGAGTTTTTGCTGCACCAAGCAAGCCGTGCTGGGGAAAATGAAATCGGGGGTGGTCGTGGCGAGCACGAGCAAATCGATTTGATTCGGTTCGATCCCCGCCGCATCCAAGGCGGCGCGCGCCGCGGCCAAGGCAAGATCGCTGGTGGTTTCATTTTCCGCGGCGATGTGGCGCTCGCGGATACCGGTGCGCGCGACGATCCAATCGTCCGAGGTTTCAACGCGCTTTTCCAAGTCGGCGTTGGTCAGAATGTGCGCGGGCAGATAGCTGCCGGTGCCGATAATGCGTGCGTAAGTCATGCGGCTTGTTGGGGGTGTTCGATCGCCATCTGCTCGGTGATGCGGCGCAGCACGCCGCCCCGGCATTCCTCGATGGCGCGGTTGAGGGCAAATTGAAATGCGTAGCTGTCGGCGCTGCCATGGCTCTTGATCACGATGCCGCGCAGGCCCAGCAAGCTCGCGCCGTTATAGCGGCGATGATCGATGCGCTGCTTGAAGCGTTTGAGCGCCGGCCAGGAAAAGGCGGCGGCCA
>MEQN01000131.1:19253-22234 GCA_001770235.1 Betaproteobacteria bacterium RBG_16_58_11 | reverse complement strand
CAGGAAAGTGCCCATCATCTGCGCCAGCCCTTCGGAGGCTTTCAGTGCGACGTTGCCGACGAAACCATCGCAAACTACCACATCGGTGGTGCCTTTATAGATGTCATCCCCTTCCACATTGCCGTGAAAGCGCAAATGGCTCTGGCGCAGGAGTTCGGCGGCTTGTTTCACGATATCGTTGCCCTTGATGGCTTCCGAGCCGATATTCAGCAGCCCGACGCTGGGGCGGGGATTGTTTTCCACGGCGGACGCCAACATCGCGCCCATCACGGCGAATTGCAGCAAATGCTCGGCGCTGCAATCCACGTTCGCGCCCATATCGAGCACGTAAGCGCGGCCTTTCAAGGTGGGCAGCACGGTGCAAATCGCCGGACGGTCGATGCCAGGCAGGGTTTTCAGCACGAAGCGCGAAATCGCCATCAGTGCGCCGGTGTTGCCGGCGCTCACCGCTGCATGGGCTTCGCCCGATTTCACCAAATCGATCGCGACCCGCATCGATGAGTCTTTTTTATTGCGCATGGCAATTGCCGGCGGGTCATCCATGGTCACCACTTCGGTGGCTTCATGGATACGCAGGCGAGCCCCGGCAGTGCGCTTGTGGGCGGCTAATTCAGCCTCTAAAACATCGCGCAGACCGACCAGGATGATATTGACCGCAGGGTCGCGGTCAAGCACCGCGAGCGCGGCGGGAACCGTCACATGGGGGCCGTGATCGCCCCCCATGGCGTCAATTGCAACAGTTATGTCCATTGAGTCGCCAGCGCGGACTGCGCCAGCAGAAAAAGAACTTATTCGCCTTTGGCTTTCAACACTTTTTTGCCACGGTAGTAACCGCTCGGGCTGATGTGATGACGCATATGCACCTCACCGGTGGCGGGCTCGACGGCCAGCGGCGGGTTGGTCAGGAAGTCGTGCGAACGGTGCATGCCACGCTTCGACGGGGATTTCTTGTTTTGTTGAACGGCCATGTTTCTAACTCCTTAATCAATCATTCTTTATCGGACTTCAAGCGCGCCAAAGCGGCGAACGGATGAAGCTTCCCGGTTTCACTCAATCCGGCGCTGGCTTTGCATTCCCCTACCGGGTGATGCGGCGCCATCGGCAGTACCAGCAGGATTTCCTCTTCCACCAAGTCTGCCACCGGTAAATCTTGTTGCGCCAGTATCCGGTCTGGTGCATCCGGATCATCGTCTTGCAGCAATTTCTCGTCGGTCGTGAGTAGCAATACCGAATCTACATGCAGCGCGTAATTCATCGGTTCCAAACAACGCTGACAAATCATTTCTAACGCGCCGCTGACCTGGCAACGCAAGCACGGTTCACCTTCTTCATTCAGATAACCCGACAGCCGATATTCAATTATTCCCGCTTCGGAAGCCAAGCCATCCTTCAATCGCCCCATACTGGCGACCGGCAGATTACCCTCCAGGCTTTGCCGCCCTCGTGCAAACTTCAGCGGATCGCTTACGACCTGTTCAGACATGAGGCGCGCATGATACAATTTTGAGCTTTCGCTGTCAAAACCCCATTTGAAATCAGAGTTTACGCGTGTTCAAGAAAATCTTAGTGGCCAATCGGGGAGAGATCGCCGTACGCATCGTGCGTGCGTGCTCCGAGATGGGAATTAAATCGGTCGCGATCTACACCGACGCCGACCGCCATGCCTTGCACGTGAAAAAAGCCGACGAAGCCTATAACCTGGGCTCTGATCCGGTCGTGGGCTATCTCAACGCACATAATATCGTGAATCTCGCTGTCGCCTCCGGCTGCGATGCGCTGCACCCCGGCTATGGCTTTTTGTCGGAAAACCCGCAACTCGCAGAGATTTGCGCCCGGCGCGGCATTAAATTCATCGGCCCGGATGCTGCCGTCATCAGCCAGATGGGCGACAAGATCGCTGCGCGCCAAGCCATGATCAAGGCCGGCATCCCGGTCATTCCCGGCTCCGAAGGCAACTTGGCTTCGGTCGAAGAAGCGGTGCAGCTCGCCAAGAAAATCGGCTACCCGGTCATGCTCAAAGCCACCAACGGCGGCGGCGGGCGCGGCATCCGGCGCTGCAATTCCGAGGAGGAGTTGCTCAAGAATTACGAGCGCGTGGTGTCCGAGGCGAGCAAGGCCTTCGGCAAGCCGGAAGTGTTTCTGGAAAAGGCCGTGGTCAATCCGCGCCACATCGAAGTCCAAGTGCTGGGCGATAGCCATGGCAATGTGATTCATTTATATGAGCGTGATTGCTCGATCCAGCGCCGCAACCAGAAGCTGATCGAAATAGCGCCCTCGCCCCAGCTCACCGAATTGCAGCGCAACTATATAGGCAAGCTCGCGGTACAGGCGGCGAAGGCGGTGAAGTACGTCAATGCCGGTACCATCGAATTCCTACTCGATTCGGACAATCAGTTCTATTTCATGGAGATGAATACGCGCTTACAGGTGGAACACACCGTGACCGAGACCATCACCGGCGTCGATATCGTGCAGGAGCAGATTCGCATCGCCAGCGGCCTGCCCTTGCAATACAAGCAAGCCAACGTCAGCTACCGCGGCTTCGCGATGGAGTTCCGCATCAACGCAGAAGACCCGAAGAACGACTTTTTACCCAGCTTCGGCCGCGTCACGCGCTACTATGCGCCGGGCGGCCCCGGCGTGCGGATCGATGCGGCGATGTATACCGGGTATGTGATTCCGCCCTACTATGATTCGATGTGCGCCAAGCTCACGGTGTGGAATTTGTCCTGGGAAGGCGTGATAGCGCGGGGTCGGCGCGCCTTGAACGATATGACGGTGTATGGCGTCAAAACGACTATTCCGTATTACCTGGAGATATTGCAGAATCAGGAATTTCGCGATGGTAAATTCGATACCAGCTTCGTGGAGGCGCATCCCGAGTTGATTCAATACGACACGCCGCGACACAAAGATTTATTGGCGGCCGCGATTGCCAGCGCGATTGCGGCGCATGAAGGTCTGTAGTTAGTCCGTTTATA
>MEQN01000131.1:18887-19227 GCA_001770235.1 Betaproteobacteria bacterium RBG_16_58_11 | reverse complement strand
GCCTAAGATCCACATTACCGAACTCGTGTTGCGCGACGGCCATCAATCACTGATTGCGACCCGCATGCGCTTGGATGACATGCTCCCCATCCTGCCTAAGCTCGACAGCGCCGGTTTCTGGTCGATCGAAGCCTGGGGCGGCGCCACGTTTGACTCCTGCGTGCGATTCCTGCGCGAAGATCCGTGGGAGCGCCTTAAAACGCTGCGCAAGCACCTGCCCAATTCGCGCATTCAAATGCTGTTGAGAGGCCAGAATCTGCTCGGCTACCGTCACTACCCGGATGATGTGGCGCGCGCTTTCGTGCAAAAATCCGCCGACAACGGCGTGGATGTATTCCGC
>MEQN01000131.1:8906-18809 GCA_001770235.1 Betaproteobacteria bacterium RBG_16_58_11 | reverse complement strand
CGATCAGCTCCACCACCAGCCCGGTGCACGACATTCCGCACTTCGTCGCGCTGGCCAAAGAACTCGAAACCATGGGCTGCGACACGGTTGCCATCAAGGACATGGCGGGCTTGCTCACGCCCTACACCACCGCCGAATTGGTGAAGGCGATCAAGGCCGCGGTAAAAATGCCGATTCATTTGCATAGCCACGCCACATCTGGCCTGTCCGCGATGAGTTTCCTCAAGGGCGTGGAAAACGGCGCAACCATGCTGGACACCTGCAACTCCTCATTTGGCGAGGGTGCTAGCCACTCGTCCACCGAGAGCATTGTCGCGGCCCTCGCCGGCACCGAATACGACACGGGGCTGGATTTGGGGCAGTTGCAAGAAATCACCGCCTATTTCCGCGAAGTCCGCAAAAAATATTGGCAATACGAGAGTGCCTTTACCGGCGTCGATACCCGCGTGCTGGTGAATCAAGTACCGGGCGGCATGATCTCCAACCTCTCCAATCAGTTAAAAGAGCAAGGTTCGCTCAACCGCATGGACGAAGTGCTGGCTGAGATTCCACGCGTGCGCGAAGATTTGGGGTTCCCGCCGCTGGTCACGCCCACTTCGCAAATCGTCGGCACCCAAGCCGTGCTCAATGTGCTGACCGGCGGACGCTACAAAACCGTCACCACCGAAGTGAAGCACTATCTGCAAGGCCAATACGGCAAAGCGCCCGGCACCATCAATCAGCAAGTGAGAAGCATGGCCATCGGCAGCGCGGATGTGATCGAATGCCGCCCTGCCGATAAGCTGGACCCCGAGCTCGACAAACTGCGCAGTGAAATCGAAGGCCTGGCCAAATCCGAGGAAGATACGCTGACCTATGCGATGTTTCCGGATCTGGCGCGCACCTTTTTTCAAGAGCGCGCGGCAGGCACGCTCAAGGCCGAGCCCTTGCTGTCAAAAGAAGCAGCGCAACCCGGCGCCAATCGCTACGCGCCGAATGAATTCAAGATCACGTTGCACGGCGAGACCTATCACATCAAGCTCACCGGCAGCGGCCAAGCCGGGGAAGATCAGCGCCCGTTCTATGTGTCGGTCGATGGGGTGAACGAGGAAGTCTTCGTCGAGACCTTAAGTGAAATCGAAGTGGGTGTGACCGGCTCCAACGGCAGCCGCGCCAAGACCAAATCCACCGAGACCGCGAGCGGCCGTCCGCGCCCCGCCCACCAAGGTCATGTCACCACCGCCATGCCGGGCACCATCGTCGATGTGCTGGTGGAAACCGGGAAGAAAGTGAAAGCGGGCGACCCGGTGCTGGTGATTGAAGCCATGAAAATGGAAAACGAAGTTCAAGCGCCAGTTACCGGCACGGTGATCGGCGTGTTTGTGAAAAAAGGCGATTCCGTAACGCCGGATGAGTCGCTGGTCGAAATCCAACCTGAGAGCTGATTAAGCGGCTAAGGGTTAGGGGTGAGCGCGCATTCATGATTCAACAGCAAATCCCTCCCAACCTCCCTTTCCCAAAGGGAGGGCCCGCTCTGGTCAACGTCTGGTTGCCCCCCTTTAAAAAAGGGGGGATGGGGGGATTTGTAGTGAGGCGTCAGCGATGAAGCCCACCCTCGTCCTCGCCTCCTCATCACCCTACCGGCGCGAATTGCTCGCGCGGCTGCAAATCCCCTTCGAAGTGATCTCGCCCGAGGTGGACGAGACCCCGCTTCCCAATGAAGCGCCGCAAGACACCGCACTGCGCCTGGCGCAACTCAAGGCGCGCGCCGTGGCGGAAAAATTCCCCGACGCGCTTATCATCGGCTCCGATCAAGTCGCACTGCTCCATGGGCGGCAACTGGGCAAGCCGCACACCTTCGAGAACGCCAAGCGACAACTGCTCGCCGCCAGTGGCCAGGCCGTGGTGTTTCATACCGCACTGTGTTTGCTCAATAGCCGTAGCGGCAACATGCAGGCTTGTGTGGTGCCCATCACCGTCAGATTTCGAGTGCTCAACGTAGAGCAAATCGAGCGCTATCTGGAAAAGGAGCAGCCCTACAATTGCGCCGGTAGCGCAAAATCGGAAGGCTTGGGCATCGCACTGATCGAACGCTTTGAAGGCGATGACCCGAATGCGCTGGTTGGCTTACCGCTGATAGCCTTGGTGGGTATGTTGAATAATGAAGGTGTGGCCGTTCCTTAGATTATTCATAACCAATTGCTTGGACAAGCAAGAAAAAGGAACTGCCCCGCCGGGGCATAACCGGCCCCAAAATAAAATGCGCGCAGCGCTCACAAGAAAATGAAAATTGCCTTATAAATTCCCTCTCCCCCGCCCCCTCTCCCGCAAGCGTGAGAGGGGAGTTCACTCTTAGACTCCTACCTCACTCATGACCCTAGGCACGTTGTATCTCATTCCCTCCCCCTTGGGTGAAACTGCGCTTGATGCGATTCTGCCAGCGCATGTGCAAGCCATTGCGGCGCGATTGGATACCTTTGTGGTCGAGCATCCCAAAACCGCGCGTGCCTTTCTGAAACAGATCGGCACGCACACACCCTTGCAGCAATTGAATCTGCTAGTGCTCGACGAGCACACGCCAGAAACCGAATTGGCCACGCTGCTTGCTCCTCTGCTGTCGGGAAAAGATGTCGGACTCATTTCGGAAGCGGGCTGCCCTGCCGTCGCGGACCCCGGCTCGAATCTGGTGCGGCTCGCGCATCAGAAAAATATCCGCGTCGTGCCGCTGACCGGGCCCTCTTCAATTTTGCTGTCGCTCATGGCGAGCGGCCTGTCCGGTCAGCGCTTTGCCTTCCACGGTTATTTGCCGGTGGAAAGAGTAGCGCGCAAAAACAAGCTCCAGGAATTGGAACAAATTTCCGCGAGCCGAATTGAAACTGAAATCTTTATTGAAACGCCCTATCGCAACCAGCACATGTTGGAAGCGATCGTGGAAAATTGCGGCGACACCACTGCGCTATGCGTAGCAGTCGATGTGACGCTGGCAACGGAATGGATTCACACTAAAACGGTAGCGGAGTGGAAGAAGCAACTACCGGAAATCGACAAGCGCCCCGCCGTGTTTTTGCTGCTCGCGCCCGCTTCGAAAAAAAAGAAAGGCAATTAACCACGGGGGGCACGGGGAAATCAAAAAACCTGTGACTGAACCGCTTCATCCGACGCGTGAAAATCCAAACACAAAAGACTTAGGGTTCCCCGTGTCCTCCGTGTTCCCCGTGGTTGAATGGGGTTAAAGCTCGCTAAACGCCGCAATCCGATCCAAACGCAGCGTTTCTTCCACATCTGAGCCATCTCGAAATTTCAGCCATTCGGCGCCGTCTTGCGTGAACACATCCAGCGCCAGGCCAGTCAGTTCACGGTCGTCTTGGAGTTTTAAATGCAGGGGAATGCGGCGCAGCACGGCGAACTCAAGCCGCTCGTGCTGCATGCAGGCGATGGGCTGGTAATCCACGCGGGCTAGCGCAGTTGCGTTTTGAGCCCCGGCAGCACCGCTTCCGCCGCCGCCGTGCCGAAGCGCTTGGCGAAGCGATCGGCCAGGCTTTGGCGCGGGGTGTAGTCGACGATGTCTTCGGCCTTGATCACTTCCCGCGCCACATAATCCGCGCTGCCGATCGCGTCGGCCATGCCAAGCGCAATACTGCGTTCGCCGGTCCAAATCAAGCCGCTGAACATGTCCTCGGTTTCTTTCAAGCGTGCGCCGCGGCCTTTTTTTACCGTCTGGATGAACTGCTGGTGGATCTCGCTGAGCATGGTGTGCGCATGTTCCTTTTGGCGCGGATCGACCGGGGAGAACGGGTCGAGGAAGCCTTTATTATCCCCCGCCGTCATCAAGCGCCGTTCGACGCCCAGCTTGTCCATCGTACCGGTAAAGCCGAAGCCATCCATCAGCACGCCGATGGAACCGACCAGGGAAGCTTTATCGACATAGATCTTGTCCGCTGCGACCGCGACATAATAACCGCCTGATGCACAGATATCTTCCACCACGGCATAGAGCGGAATAGTCGGATGCAGGGTGCGCAGGCGTTTGATTTCGTCGTTAATCTGCCCTGCTTGCACCGGACTACCGCCGGGACTATTGATGCGCAGGATGACGCCTTTGGCATGTTTGTTTTTGAATGCGGCTTGCAGGCCTTCGATCATGCGTTCGGCGCTAGCTTGATTGCCGGGCGCGATCACGCCCTCCAAATCCACGAGCGCGGTATGTGTTTTAGCGCTGGGCAAGTCGGCGCCGTTCATCAATCCCATCACCATAATCAGAATGAAGGACAAATAAACAAAGCCGATGATTTTGAAAAAGATGCCCCATTTGCGTGCCCGGCGCTGCTCGGCGACCGCAGCCAGCGCGACTTTTTCCAGGGTTTGACGTTCCCAATTTTCCGATTCAGCCATGCGATTAATTTCCTTCGATTAGATAGACGTTGCCGTCGCGTTCTTGAATAGCCAGCTTGGTGAGCCGGCGTCCGACGCAAGGCCCGGCCATGCACAGGCCCGATTCCGGCGCATACATCGCCCCATGCGTCGAGCAGACAAAGTATAGCCCCGAATCGTCGAAAAACTCGCCCGGGTTGAAGTCGAGTTTCACCGGCACATGGGCGCATCGGTTGAGATAGGCCACCGTGCGGCCGTTGTGGCGCGTCACAAAGGCGGGCGTGATTTCCCCCGCCCATTGCACCTCGAAACGCACCCCCTGGCCGCCCTCTTGCAGCGCATCGGACGCGCAAATCACGCGTTGGCCAGCAGCCATGTTTCCATCTCTTGGATATTGGCGACACATTCGAGCGGCGCGTGTGTCAGCAAATCCGCGCGCGCATGCGCGCCATAGCTCACCGCAAGCGAGGCGACACCAGCATTTTTCGCCATCAATAAATCATGACTGGTATCGCCGATCATCAAGGTGCGGTCGCGCGCCATGCCGAGTTCGTCCATGAGTTGTTCCAGCATTTCCGGATGTGGTTTGGAGAAGCATTCATCCGCACAACGTGTCGCATGAAAATACGGGCGCAAGCCGGTGTGATCCAGCACCCGGTCGAGGCCGCGCCGGCTTTTGCCCGTGGCGACGCCGAGCAAAAAGCCCGCCGCATGCAGGTCGCGCACGACGCTGTCCGCGCCCGCGAACAGCGGAATCTCGTGATCCTTGCCCAGATAGTAATAACGGTAGCGCTCGATCAAACGTGGGAACTCCGCCTCTGGCAGTTGCGGCAGCAGTTGCGCAATCGCCTCATTCAGCCCTAAGCCGATGATATGGCGCGCCGCGTCGTCAGACGGTTCCGCTAACCCAAGATCGCGGCAGGCGCCCTGGATCGAGCTCACGATGGTACTGGTGGAATCCATCAGGGTTCCGTCCCAGTCGAATATGATCAGTTCGAATTGTTTTGGCATTTTAGAATTTCTAAGCTTTTTCTAAACCACGCACGAAAGCATCAAGCTCTTTCGGCAGTGGCGCTTCCAGGCACAGCTTCTCACCTGTCAGTGGATGCAGGAATGACACGGAAAATGCGTGCAAAAACATGCGTTTCAAGCCCTGCTTGGCGATTTGTTTGTTCAGCGGGAAGTCGCCGTATTTGTCGTCGCCGGCAATCGGATAGCCGAGGTGGGCCAAGTGCACCCGTATTTGATGCGTGCGGCCGGTCTTTAGCTCACATTCGAGCAAGCTGTAATCGGCGAAGGATTGACGCAAATAAAAGATGGTATGCGAGGCTTTACCGTCTTCGCTGACCGAGACGCGTCGCTCGCCGGCTTCGGTCAGATATTTATGCAGCTTTAGCTTCACGGCGCGCTTTTGATCGCGCCAAACCCCTTTGACCAGGGCCAGATAGCGCTTTTCGACCTCCCCGTCGCGCAGCATGTCGTGCAGCTTGGTCAGGGCCGAGCGCTTTTTGGCCAGAATCAGCACACCGGAGGTCTCCCGATCCAGCCGATGGGCGAGTTCCAGAAATTTGAGTTCGGGCCGCTCCAGCCGCAACTGCTCGATCACCCCGCGCGAGATGCCGCTGCCGCCATGTACCGCCAGGCCGGATGGCTTGTTGATCACGAGCAAGGCATCGTCTTCATACAAGACGACCTTATCTAGCTGTGGCACGACGGGTTGAGGAGAAGCTGTCTCCGAGGGCTTGGCCGCCACCCGGATGGGCGGGATGCGGACTTTGTCCCCCAGGGCTAAACGGTAGGTGGCGTCGATACGGCCGCTGTTAACCCGTACCTCACCACTGCGTAGGATGCGGTATATATGGCTTTTAGGGACGCCCTTGAGCTGGCGCATCAAAAAGTTGTCGATGCGCTGCCCGGCGGCGCTTTCGTCAATCTCAAGCCAAGTGACCGCTTCTTTGCCTAAATCCTTCATTTTGCTTATACTGTCCCTTCCGGTATTGGCTGCGAATGGCGTCGAAGGCGCGTTCGAGACCCTTACCGGACGACTCTGGTTCCATTATGCGTGGTGCATTGATTTGTGCATTTAGAGCGGCTCTTGGCACTGCTTGCTTGGCAAGCGTAAATATTCCAAGAAGCCCCGCGCCGATGTGGCTTGGTCGAACAAGTGGTTATCTCGCTCACCAGCACCAAAAGCAGCGATAGTACTTGAATTACGCGCTCACAGCATTTTGGATTAGAGCCCGGCGCTAAAAGCCGCCGGGACGAAGCACACGAGATGAGAACCCTAGCCCGCCTGCAATCGGATCTAACCCATCCCTCACCGCAGCCCGCTGATATTTAAGCTCTTCGCGCCTGCTTCAACTCAGGACAAACCGTATATTTAGGATGGCAAAGCAAGCCCTACCCAGTCTTAATTTTTTCTGACTCCGCCGTCGCGCGCCAGTAATGGCGCGGTTTGTCGCCCCGTGTTTTGAGCGCGGGAGACCCTAAAAATGAAACGTATGTTGTTTAATGCCACGCAGGCTGAAGAGTTGCGCGTGGCCATCGTCGACGGGCAAAAGCTTGTCGATCTCGATATCGAATCCTCCACCAAAGAGCAACGCAAGAGCAATATCTATAAAGGCATCATTACCCGCATCGAGCCCAGCCTCGAAGCCGCCTTTATCGATTACGGCGCCGAGCGTCACGGCTTCCTCCCGTTCAAAGAAATCGCCCGCGCCAATTTCAAGGCCGGCGTGGACGTGGGCCGCGTCAGCATCCAAGAGGCCATGCGCGAAGGCCAGGAGCTCATCGTCCAGGTGGAAAAAGACGAGCGCGGCAATAAAGGCGCGGCCTTAACCACCTTCATCAGCCTGGCCGGCCGTTACTTGGTGCTGATGCCGAACAATCCGCGCGGTGGCGGCGTTTCGCGCCGGGTGGAAGGCGAAGAGCGCGACGAATTGCGCGACACCATGGCCCAACTCGACGTGCCCCAGGGCATGAGCATCATTGCCCGCACCGCCGGCATCGGCCGCAACCTGGAAGAGTTGCAGTGGGATCTCAATTACCTATTGCATTTGTGGCAAGCCATTGAGGGCGCCTCCACTTCGCAAAAAGGCTCTTTCCTGATTTATCAGGAAGGCAGCTTGGTGATTCGCGCCATCCGCGATTACTTCCAGCCCGATATCGGCGAAGTGCTGATCGACACCGAGGAAATTTACGACCAAGCGGTGCAGTTCATGAGCCACGTGATGCCCGGCAATGTAAGCCGCATCAAGCTCTATAAAGACGACGTGCCCTTGTTCTCGCGTTTCCAGATCGAGCACCAGATCGAATCCGCCTACTCGCGCGAAGTCACCTTGCCCTCGGGCGGCGCGATCGTGATCGACCATACCGAAGCGCTGGTCTCGGTCGATGTCAACTCGGCGCGCTCCACGCGCGGCTCGGACATTGAAGAAACCGCCTTCCGCACCAATCTCGAGGCCGCCGAAGAAATCGCGCGCCAACTGCGTCTGCGCGACTTGGGCGGCTTGGTGGTCATCGATTTCATCGATATGGAAAGCAACCGCAACCAGCGCGAAGTCGAAAAGGTCTTGAGCGATGCGCTGCACTTGGATCGCGCGCGGGTGCAAATGGGCAAAATCTCGCGCTTCGGCCTGTTGGAACTCTCGCGCCAGCGCCTGCAACCCAGTTTGGGCGAAACCAGCCATGTGGTTTGCCCGCGCTGCAACGGCACCGGCCATATGCGCGGTACCGAGTCCACCGCCTTGCATATCCTGCGCATCATTCAGGAAGAAGCGATGAAGGAAAGCACGGCTGCGATCCACGCCCAAATCCCGGTGGATGTCGCGACCTTCCTGCTCAACGAAAAACGTGCGGATATCTGGAAGATCGAAGCCCGCTTCAAAGTGAGCGTCGTGCTGATTCCAAACCTGCGCCTCGAAACACCGCATTACACCATCAATCGTCTGAAGACCGATGAAGTGGCGGAAATTGACAAGCCCAGCTATGAGTTGGCCAGCCTGCCGGAAGAAACCACGGCGCCCGAAAAGGTAGCTGCGGAAGCGGCGGCCAAGCCGCGGCAAATCGCCGTGGTGCGCGACATCACGCCGACCGCACCCGCTCCGATACGCGCGCAAGCAGAACCGGAACGGCAGCCCTCCTTGCTTGGTAAAATGATGTCTTGGTTCGCGGGTATCTTCACAGAAGAGAAGGCGGAAGTCGCGCCAGCACCCAAGCGTTCCGCCCGCCCAGAGCGCGAGCGAAGCCCCCGTGGGCGTCATCAACGTGATCGTCAAGGCCGTGGTGGTCAGCCGCGAGCTGAAGGCGCGCAACAGCGCCCACCGCGTGCTGAACAAGCCAAACCCGCGCTGGCTGAACGGCCGGCAGATGCTGCACCCACAGCGCAAGCCGAAGGCCAAGAGCGTGGCAAACGCCGTCGTCGTGGCGGGCGAGATCGTGGTGAGCGCCCTGAGCGTACCGAGCGTGAACCACAGCAACAAGCGTTAGAAACGCAAGTGAGTACGCCAGAAGTTGAAGCCACTGCACCGCGTCAGGAACGTCAAGAGCGTGGCGAACGCCCCGAGCGTTCCGATCGCCAGCAAGGCCGCAATCGTGGCCGAGGTGAGCGGGGCGAACGTCCGCCGCGCGAACCGGCCGCCGCAGCCTCGGCTGAAATCTCAGCTGAAGCTGAAGCCATCGTGCAGAACGTTGAAATACCGCACGAACCCATCGTAGTGGCTGCGCAAAACGTGGTCGAAACGGCAGCGCCGGCTTTCGTTCCGCATGAAGCGCTCGCACCGGTGGCGGTGAGTCAGGCAAATCAAGCTGAGCTG
Organism: Betaproteobacteria bacterium RBG_16_58_11; assembly: GCA_001770235.1. Classification (GTDB taxonomy): domain Bacteria; phylum Pseudomonadota; class Gammaproteobacteria; order Burkholderiales; family Thiobacteraceae; genus RBG-16-58-11. Next base: position 9,645 of record MEQN01000131.1, on the reverse strand, counting down.
CCGTTTGTCGCATCTGAACCTGCGCCCGCACCGGTTAAAGCGCCGGAACCGATTGCGGCTGCCCCAGCCCCCGCGCCGATTCCGCAGCCTGCACCGGCGTCAAAACCGGTCGATCTGGAAGCAGCCGGCTTGGTCATGATCGAAACCAGCAGTGACAAGGTCGCTGCTGCGCCGATCATCGAGCAAGCACCCGCCGTGCCGCGCGGCCCGCGTCCTAAGCCGGCTTGGGCGCAGAAATCACCGGCAAGCATTGAGCCGATGCAGCAAGTAGAAACGCGGGACTAAGGTCTCGTTGTTGTTTCACCAAAACAAACGCCGCGCATTTGCGCGGCGTTTGTGCTTAAAAACATCTGTAGGGGCGAGGCATGCCCGACCCCTACAAGTGGTGCTATTTTAGTTTTTCTTCCCGCATTAAATGCGCCAGCAAACCCTGCCCGGCGTCCTCCACCATATCGAGAACTTTCTCAAAACCGGCGCCGCCGCCGTAATACGGATCGGGCACTTCGCGCTCGAGAAAATTCTTACTGTATTCCAAAAATAAACCGATTTTGTGTGCGTGTTCGGCCGGGCAGCGCGCTTGCATACGAGTTAGATTTTCCATATCCATGGCCAGGATATAGTCGAACTCCACAAAATCGCGCTGCCCCACCTGGCGACCGCGCAGCCGGCTTAGATCGTATCCGCGTTTGGCAGCCGCAGCCTGCGCCCGGCCGTCCGGCGGATCGCCGATGTGATAATC
>MEQN01000131.1:6163-8886 GCA_001770235.1 Betaproteobacteria bacterium RBG_16_58_11 | reverse complement strand
TTGGCCAGCCCCGCCGCTTCCACTTGCTCACGAAACACGCCTTCTGCCGTGGGCGAGCGGCAAATATTGCCCATGCAAACGAGTAAAACTTTAATCATTACCTTTCCAATCGATACGTTACAACTATTTTTTCAACTCGCATGAAGTACCAATACAGCACAATGCACCTCACTTCGCCGGAATATGCTTTTGCTGGAGACGCCTGCTATTACCTTCTTTATTACCCTTACTTAGGGGTAATTACCCCTTGAGGACGTTGCAGAGATTCCAGCGTTTGGCGACGATGTCGAAGGTGGTCATTTGTTCAGCATCTTGATGAATTGATCGGCGGTGATGATGGGACAGGCAAACTGGCCGGCGAGGCTCAGCAAATCCTGGTCGCCACGCACGAGATAGTCAGCCTTGCCGGTGACGGCGAGTTGCAGAAATGGCAAATCGAATTTATCACGGCAGGCGGGTGTTGCGGGTGGCTTGGGGGGCATGCGCACCGTGGTGCAGTAGGGTAGATAGTCGGCTAGCAGTTCTTGCTGATCTACGGCAGAGAGTTTGAATTTTGGGTATGCGAGTACACGTAGAAGCTCTGCTGCGGTGACGCTTGATAGCAGCGGCTGACAGTGCGCGCCTTGCCATGCATGGCGTAGTGGCGTCAGCCGCCCTTGAGCAAATACCAGTGCAGATAACACCAGATTGGTATCGATTACCACGCGGGACGGACGTGGGGAACGGGTCACTTCTTGCGTGAATTTTTAGTTACAGGAGACTTTCGCGCCCATACGACCGCATCGGCAATGTCCTGCTCGCTCAAATCCAGTTCGGCCAGTTTGGCGCGCACGGCGTCGCCACGCTGAATGCGCACCGGGGTGAGCACGATCTGGCCGTTGCGGGTTTCCACGTCGAAGTATTCCGCAGGGCCAACGGCGGCGGTCACGCTCTTGGGCAGGGTGAGCTGATTTTTCGAGGTCATTTTAGCAAGCATGGCAGCTATCCAATTCGTAAAAGTAAGATATCCTTACTTTATGCTTTTTGCTGCAAACAATCAAGCAGCGGTTGTTGCCAGATGGCATCATGAATCATGCTCGACCACTCCAAATAACTGCTGCTTAAGCGCTCTTAACTGGTCACGCAAGGAAGCGGCCTTTTCAAATTCCAGGTTCTTCGCTGCGTCTAACATTTCCTTCTCCAGCCGTTTCACTTCGCGCGTGAGCTGCTTTTCGCTCATGTGCGTGTAAGCCGCTTCCTGTTGCGCGGCTTTGCGCAATTGCTGCGCCTCTTCGTAATCATAGGCGCCGTCGATGATGTTCTTGATGCGTTTCACCACACCCGTAGGAGTGATGCCATGTTCGAGATTGAATGCCGTTTGTTTAGCGCGGCGGCGTTCGGTTTCACCGATGGCGCGTTGCATGGAGTTGGTGATCTTGCCGGCGTACAGAATCGCGGTGCCATTGATGTGGCGCGCGGCGCGGCCGATGGTTTGAATCAGCGAGCGCTCGGAGCGTAAAAAGCCTTCCTTGTCTGCATCCAGAATCGCCACCAAACTAACTTCAGGAATATCCAAGCCTTCGCGCAGCAGGTTGATGCCTACCAACACATCGAATTCGCCCAGACGCAAATCACGAATAATTTCCACCCGCTCCACGGTATCGATATCGGAATGCAGATAGCGCACTTTCACGCCATGCTCGGCCAGATAATCGGTCAGGTCTTCCGACATGCGCTTGGTGAGGGTGGTCACCAGCACGCGTTCGCCTTTGGCCACCCGCAGGTTGATTTCCGATAGCAAGTCGTCAACCTGGGTATCCACCGGGCGCACCTCAATAATCGGATCGACCAAGCCAGTCGGGCGCACGACTTGTTCCACGACTTGGCCTGTATGTTCCGCCTCATAATTGGCAGGCGTAGCGGAAACAAAAACGGTTTGCGGCATCAGGCGCTCGAATTCGTCGAAGCGCAGCGGCCGGTTATCCAGCGCGGACGGTAAACGAAATCCGTAGCCCACCAGATTTTCTTTTCGTGCGCGATCTCCCTTGTACATACCGCCAACTTGCGGAATAGTCACATGCGATTCGTCGATGATCATCAACGCACTTGCGGGCAAGTAATCAATCAGCGTCGGTGGCGGCTCGCCCGGCTTGCGCCCAGACAAATGGCGCGAATAATTTTCGATGCCCTTGCAAAAGCCCATTTCGTTCATCATTTCCAAATCGAAACGGGTGCGCTGTTCGATGCGCTGCAACTCCACCAATTTGTTAGTCTCTTGAAAATAAGCGGTCGTTTCACGCAGCTCTTGCTTGATCGCCTCAATCGCTCTGAGCGTCGTGGCACGCGGCGTCACATAATGGCTGGAGGGATAAACCGTGAAGCGCGGCACGTCTTGCAGAATATGTCCGGTGAGCGGGTCGAAAAGCGAGATACGCTCGATCTCGTCGTCGAAGAGCGAAATTCGTACCGCAGTCTCGGCATTCTCCGCCGGAAAAATATCGAGTACGTCGCCGCGCACGCGGAATACACCACGCTTAAATTCAACATCATTTCGCTCATACTGTATTTCGGTAAGGCGTTTGATCGCATCCCGCTGTGAAAATTTTTCACCCTGGCGTAGATGCAGAATCATGCTGTGATAATCCACCGGGTCACCGATACCGTAGATGGCCGATACCGTGGCGACAATGATCGCGTCTTTACGCTCCAGCAGCGCCTTGGTGGCGGAGAGCCGCATCTGCTCG
>MEQN01000131.1:0-5873 GCA_001770235.1 Betaproteobacteria bacterium RBG_16_58_11 | reverse complement strand
GGCGATCGCCTGGGGCTGGTCGCCTGCCGGCTCGAACGGCTGATGCAATTGATAGGGGCTATTGGGGAATGTGACGATCAAAGGTAAAATTACCGGCTTTTACACAACATTAAATTGTATCACGCGGGAAAACCCCACCGCGTCAGCTACTTAGGACTGCAATTGAAACTCTCGACACGCGTACAAGCTATCAAGCCCTCCCCCACTCTGGCGGTAACGGCCCTGGCGGCCAGCCTCAAGGCGCAAGGCAAAGACATCATCGGGCTCGGCGCCGGCGAACCGGATTTCGACACCCCGCAGCACATCAAGGACGCCGCCATCGCGGCCATCAACCGGGGTTTTACCAAATACACCGCGGTGGACGGCACGCCTTCGCTCAAAGCTGCCATCATCGCCAAATTCAAGCGCGACAACGGCCTCGACTACACACCTAAACAAGTATTAGTTTCATGTGGGGGCAAGCAGAGCTTTTTCAACTTGGCGCAGGCCTACATTAATCCCGGCGACGAAGTTATCATCCCGGCGCCGTACTGGGTGTCCTATCCGGATATCGTACTGCTAGCCGACGGCAAACCGGTCATCGTCGATGCCGGTATCGAGCAAGGTTTCAAAATCACGCCTACGCAATTGGAAGCGGCGATCACGCCCAAGACGCGCCTGGTGGTGATCAATAGCCCGAGCAACCCGAGCGGCGCGGTTTATACCCAGGGTGAACTCGCGGCGCTGGGCGAGGTGCTGCGCCGTCACCCGGATATTCTTATCGCCACCGACGACATGTACGAGCACATCTTGTTGGGTGACGTACCGTTCAGCAATATTCTCAATGCCTGCCCCGATTTGTATGAGCGCACCATGGTGTTGAACGGTGTATCCAAAGCCTATTCCATGACCGGTTGGCGCATCGGCTACGCGGCGGGACCAGAGCACATCATCACCGCCATGACCAATGTGCAATCGCAAAGCACCTCGAACCCGACTTCGATTTCGCAAGTCGCGGCAGAAGCCGCGCTGAACGGCGACCAAGCCTGCATTGATCCCATGTTGAAAGCGTTCCGCGAGCGCCATGTGTTCGTGGTCGATACGCTGAACAAAATCCCCGGCGTGAAATGCCTGCCTTCCGGCGGCGCGTTCTACGCCTTCCCCGATGTACGTGCAGCCATCAGCACCTTGTATAAAAAAGGCACGATCACCGAGGCCAACGACATCGCCATCAGCAATTATTTACTGGAAAAAAGCGGCGTGGCGGTGGTGCCCGGTTCGGCCTTCGGGCTGGATGGCTACATCCGATTATCGTTTGCGACATCGATGCAGAATCTGGAAAAGGCGCTGGAGCGGATAAAAGTGGCGCTTTCCTGAGCGCACCTTATTCATCGGTCTTGATGCACAAAAGGATTGTGCGCGAGCACGCCAAGGCTGCAAAAAAATCAGGCCGCTGTTAATAGCGGCCTAATTCTATTTCGTACTTACTCCCCGCACTTACTCCATAGGGAGCTTGCGCGCTTTCCAGTCTGGCACGCCTTCACGATACCAGAACACATTCTTGTAGCCGTTAGCAGCCAGCACTACTGCAGACTTGTAAGATTTCCAGCAGCTGCCAGCATTGCAGAACACGACGATTTTGGCGTCCTTATTCGGCAGTTTGGACATGTCGAACTTGTCCATCTTCGAATCGAAAACCGGTTCTTTGGCACTTTTTTCAGGATCGTAGGGTACAGAAATCGCACCCTTGATGCTGCCTTCGCCGAATTCGGAAGCTTTACGGGTATCGACAATAGTGGCGCCGCCGGCTTGTAATTCTTGAACTTTTTTGGCGTCTACCAGGGTGACGCCTTTCGGTGCTTCAGCAGGCGTATCAGCCGCGAGTGCTGCACCGGCTGCGAGGAAAAACAAAGAGGCGAACAGAGACGTGACGAAATTGCGTTGTTTCATGAGCTTGATCTCCAATAGTTAAAAAAGCACGGTGCCTTGTGCGCATCGTGTCGTACAAAATTAAAAATAATTTTCACGATATTTCTACCGACAACAGGAACTTAAATGAATATCCAGAACTTGAAACTTGAAATTCTCACGCCTAAGGTGAAAGGCGGGGGCACTTCAAGTTAAGCTAAACGCACGGATGGGTAGGGAGTTGACAATCAAACCGTGTTGCGCGCTACCGGTTCTCGCTTTGAACTACGGCAAACAAGCCAAAGCGGCATTACTTAAATAGCTTTTCTAGCGCCTGACCCGCCTTCGAGCCGACGCTGGTACCCCAACCTGGCCCCAAAATCGCCGTGCCCGCCGCTGCGCCGGCCAGCGCGGCACGATTGGGAAACAACACCGGATCGCTCACGGTGCCGCTCACGTCCAAGGGCACTTCGATCAAGCTTGCGGTGCCTTTCATCGCCACATTCACCCGGCCTGCGAGCTTCTTGTTCGCGGCAATATCCACATTGCCGTCCGCGCTCAAAATGCCGGATGCGACTTTCATCTGATTCATCTGGTAGTGTTTTCCGGCAATGACGAGCGTACCGGATAACTCGTCGAACTGGGTTTGCCCGCCGCGCGTGCCTTGCGTCGCCAGCGACTGCACCGCGCGCTCCAGGTCCAATCCATACAGCACGCCGCGCTGTACGTTGAATTTGAAATTGCCACGCAGGTTGTCGGCGAGCTGCCCCGCTTCTTTTGCATTCATCGTATAGCCGCCGTTCGCATTCAACTTGCCGCTTAAGCGGGTTGCCGATGTCAGCAGCGCGACAATCTCCTTCAACTCCACCTGGGCGGTATGCGCCTCGCCTTTTACTTTCCAGCCTTGTTTCCAATTTGCATTGAGCGTGGCCTTGAGCGTGCCGCCATACAGGTTGGCATTGATCTCGGGCAGATTCAGCTCATGTTCTTTCAGCAATCCCTTCGCGGTCAATGTGTCGAATTTGAGCGCAGGTTTGAGCGGTAAATTCCAATCCTTCGCCTCGATATTCAGCCGTTGCCCACCCTCGGTTGGCACCAAACTGAGATTGAAACGCTTATCCTCGCTGCCGGCGTCAATGGCTGACACACCTTGATCATTGAGCGCGATATCAGCGCGCAGCGGGCCCCATTGCAGGGTATCCATATCTACTTGTAGCGCGGAAAGTTTAATGCGTTTGATCTTTATGGTCTGCGGCCCATCAGAGGGCCGGGTGGCAAGCGCCGCGATAATGTCGATCAAAGCTTGATTGAACGTGACGTCCTCAATTTCCACTTCACGCAATACCTTCACACCGCTCAACAGCGACCATAAATCGGGTCGCACGGTCACCGCGCCGATTTTGGTTTCATGCGATTTGCCGAGGGTGATCCCCATAAGCTTTGCCGAGGGAAAAGGCAAGAGCGCGACCTTTAATTCCGCAATCACCACCGGCTCGCCGAGCTTGTCGGAGGCAATTTTCTGAATCTGCGGGAGATAACGATTAAGCGGGATCAAAAACGGAAGAATCAGCGCAAATAAGAGCACAACGCCGAGCAGAAAAGCACTGATTTTGAGCCACCGCATAGCTGGATTTGGTTGACCTAAAGCACTGAGATCGCTATTATACGGCCCTCCTACGTTCCCTGATAGCTCAGTTGGTAGAGCAACGGACTGTTAATCCGTGTGTCCCTGGTTCGAGTCCAGGTCGGGGAGCCAAAAATTAAGAAGGCCAGCGCAAAACGCTGGCCTTTTTCATTTTGGGCTTCAATGCTCTTGCCGTTTGCCTAAGTAGGCATATCCAGCGTTCGCACGTATCATCATCCGGCCATGGACCTAGACCTAAACCAACAGCTCGCCGCCGCCCTTAGCCACCATCAAGCCGGCCACCTAGATGAAGCCGCGGAAATTTACCGAGTGTTGCTCGATGCGCAGCCGAATCATCCGGATGCCTTGCACTTGTTGGGGCTGATAGAGAATCGTCGTGGCCATGCGGCTGAGGCGGCCAAGATGATTGAGCAGGCCATCATATTGCGTCCACAGGTAGCAAATTTTCAGCTCAGCTTGGCAGATGCTTTGCATGCCCAATGCCAATATGCCGCTGCGGAACAAGCTTGTCGCGCGGCCATTCTTTTAGAACAAAACAACGCCGAGGCACACAATCATTTAGGGGTGATGCTGAAAGCGCAAAATCGCTTCGCGGATGCGGAGCAGGCTTACCGCCAAGCGCTGGCGCTGAAGCCGGACTACGCCGAAGCTTGGAACAACCTGGGCAATGTCCTGAAGCAGCAAGGACGCCCAAGCGACGCGGAGCAAAGTTTTCGCCAAGCGCTGGCGTTCAATCCGCAATCGGCAGAGGTTTGGAACAACCTCGGCAATGCGCTGCAGCATCTTTACCGCTTATCGGACGCCGAAGCGGCCTATCGCCAAGCGCTGGCCTTGCGTCCCGCTTTCGCCGATGCCTGCTACAACCTGGGGGTGGTGTTGGGCGAGACGGGCCGCTTGAGCGAGGCCATCGACGCCTATGTGCATACCCTGCAACTCGATGGCGCGAATTCCGCCGCGTTGGATGAGCTGATTCATCTCATGCTGCGCGCGTGTATCTGGGAAGGTCTGCCGCCCTTGATCGATGAACTGTTGCGCCGTTTCAGATCGGGCGAAACGGATTTGAATTCCTTCTCCATGCTCGACCTGCCGGCCACCGCCGCCGAGCAATTGCAGTGCGCGCAACGCAACGCGGCGCGCATACTGGCCAATGTGCAAATGCAGTATGAACACACGCCGCCCGGCGTTTGGCCCGCGCGCATCAAAATTGCTTATCTCTCCTATGACTACCGGCAGCACCCGGTGGCCTTTTTGATCGGTGAGTTATTTGCGTTGCACAACCGGGATCAATTCGAGGTCTATGCCTTGGCGATCGGCCCGGACGATCACAGCCCGACCCGGCAAAACTTTAAAGACACGTGCGACCGCTTCATCGACTTGGCGCCCTTATCGCGCACCGAGGCGGCACTGAAAATCAAGGAACTGGGCATCCACGTGTTGATCGATCTCACCGGCTACACCACCGGTGCGCGCACCGAGATTCTCGCCCTGCATCCCGCGCCGGTGCAGGTGAATTGGCTGGGCTATCCCGGCACCATGGGGGCGGCGTATATCGAGTACATCATCGCCGACCCAACGATCATCCCGCCGGAATTGGAGCGCCATTACAGCGAGGCCGTGGTGCGCATGCCGGATTGCTATCAGATCAACGACCGGCGGCGGCCCATCGCGGAGCACACGCCCAGCCGCGCCGATTGCGGCTTGCCGGCTGATGCGGTGGTTTTTTGCAGTTTCAACCACACGCACAAAATCACCGCGGAGATGTTCGCGCTATGGATGCGGATTTTGCAAAAAACGCCCGGCAGCGTGCTCTGGCTGCTGGAATCCAATGCGCTGGCCTCGGACAATCTGCGTCTTGCCGCGCAAACGCACGGCATCGACCCGGCATGCATCATCATGGCCCCCAAAAAACCGCTACCCGAACACATGGCGCGCTATCGTGTCGCTGACCTGGCGCTCGATACCTTCCCCTACAATTCGCACACCACGGCGAGCGATGCCTTATGGGCCGGCTGCCCGCTGGTCACCTGCATGGGGGAGACATTCGCTTCGCGCGTCGCGGGGAGTTTGCTGCGGGCGGCAAACCTGCCGGAATGCATCGCGCAAAGCTTCGAGGAATATGCGACGCTGGCGATCAAGCTTGCCGCGAATAAGGAATTACTCAGTTCGCTGCGCGCACGGCTCACGCAGAATCGTGCGACCGTGCCGCTATTTGACGCACCGGAGATGGTGCGTGATCTGGAATCCGCCTATGTGCGCATGCTGGAACAGTGGATGAGCGGCGAGCCGCCGCGCGGGTTTGATGTACGAAACCAGTAGCGCCGGCATCCCTGCCGGCATGCCG
>MEQN01000130.1:29242-34693 GCA_001770235.1 Betaproteobacteria bacterium RBG_16_58_11 | reverse complement strand
TGGGCCGCCCCAAGGTGGAAGCAATGGCCGAGCAGGCCCGCGACATCAACCCCTCGATGGACATCAGGCTCTTTGCCGGAAAGGTGGATGAATCCAATGTCCATGAGTTTTTGAATGGGGTCGATCTTTATGTGGACGGAATTGATTTCTTCGCCTCGGCGGCACGCGAAGCCGTGTTCCGAACTTGCGCCGAACGGGGGATTCCGGCAATCACCGCCGCGCCCTTGGGGATGAGCGCCGCGATGGTGGCATTCCTGCCGGGCAGGATGACTTTCGAAGAGTATTTCCGTCTCACCGGGTTGACGGATGCCGAAAAAGCCATCCAATTTCTGATTGGCTTTGCGCCGGGCATGCTGCACCGGCATTACTTAATGGATCGCAGCCGCGTCAATCTGGCCGAGCGCACCGGGCCTTCCACGGTTATGGGCTGCTACCTTTGCGCCGGCGTAGTCGCGACCCAGGCGCTAAAAATTCTGCTGAAGCGCGGCAAGGTCTATTCCGCACCCTACGCCATCCAATTTGATGCTTACCGCAATAAACTGGTTCGAACCTGGCGCCCAGGCGGAAATCGCAACTGGATGAACCGCTTGGCGGTCGCTATTGCTAAGCGCCAACTGGGTATCTAAGCAAAAATCACCAATCGCATTGCCAAATGCAGTCGGACGAGCGCACACATAGCCCGTTACACATAGCCCGTTAATATTTTCCTTCGGCACTACACTAGACAACACATAGACGAAAAAAAGCCGGGGAAACCCCCGGCTTTTTAACTTGCGGCGCGCTGTGTATTAGCCGCGCTGCTTGCGGCGGCTGAGGGCGAAGCCCAACAGACCGGCGCCGAGGAGGAACATTGAACCCGGCTCGGGAATCACGCCGCGCACCGGATCTTCACTCACGAAGTGCCAGTTGCCTTGGAACAACTGGCAAGCTAGGCCCGCTCCAGGGACGCAAGGCACACCCGAGTTATCGTCAAAGCCGTCACTGTCGAGATCGACCGGGGTGTTAAAGCGGTTCGCCAGGATCGCATCACGCAGGCCAAACACCGTGGCAACGCTATTGGTATTGAACTGCGTGCCCGGGATGCCGTTATGCAGGCCCACCGGAACCGTATCGCCGGCTTCAACCACATTGAAATAACCTGCGCCAGTCCCATTGATTGGTACCACGGAACTATCGATTATCGCGGCCAGGGTGGTCAGGGCATTCGCAGGATCAGTCCCGGAGGCAAAGCGCGCGGTCAGCCATGGCGTTACATCGCGCACGCCATCACTGTTCAGGTCGTTGATCGATTTGTACGTGGCGCCACCGATTCCGCCGGTCCATTCACCCGTCCCCGTCGTAAACGGGTTGATATTGGCCGCCAGGGTATATAGTTCAATCACGCCACCGGAGAAATGCGCGTCCGTAGCGGTTACGCTATTTACCGAGAAGCCGTAGAAAACACCCCAAATATGCGCGCCGCCTACGCCATCCTGCCAGGCCGGGGTAGTATTGGACGACGGATTGAATATCTGGGTCACTTGCACTAGACCACGCAGATCCTCGCCCGTATTGGCATAAGAGCCGGGGGTAAAATTAGCATAGCCGCTGCTATTGACGAGATCGCCGCCGAGCTGCTCCCAGTTGGAGTACTTCATGCGGTAACTACCGCCTGACAGGTAGCTATAGGGATCGGTCAACGCGAAGGCCGAACTCGACGCCAGGAGGCTAAGGCCAGCCGCGATGAACAGGGCTTTCAGAGCTTTGGTTTTCATGGTTATAACTCCTAAAATTTAATTTGCAAAAAACTTAACTTCCGTTTAGTCGGCAAGTTATGTCGCCTTGATGACTTGCCTTATGTAAAGCAGAGACCGTGCCAGAAACAAAAAGCCGCGAATAAACAATTGGTTAACGCTTGCGCCTGGGGGCGCTTATGGCAATTGTGTAAAATTTTTCGACAGCCGGCACAGGCCGGACATTACTTATCGGGGATACCTCCCTGCCCCCGCTTAGGCAAGCAGTCAAGCGCCGACTATCAAATATACTACATTGATTTAACTGGGTTATTTATGGGTTTATCGATGTAATTATCGGGCAACTAATCATATATACGTGCGCTTGATTCCCGACACTATAGTTATGTTTGAGATAGCATCTTCCGGCCCGCCCTTTACCGAGGCGTTAAGAAGCCCGACTGAATCGAGGCGGGCATTTAAAGTCCATTGACAAGACTCTGCCGTAAGCTATGGTAATAAATAGATAATCTGGTACAATTATATCAATGACAATTGACTTGATAAGGCGTCAGGCTTATTGCTTGCTAATCGGCATGCTGTTGCCGATTGTCAGCGGCGGGGCGTGGGCAGATACAGCCGGGGATCAACTCGCCCAGAGGGTTTATGAGCGGCCGAAAGGCAAAGATTCCGTTGCCGCCTCCACCATGACGCTTACCGAAGAAGGCCGCGCCCCCCGGGTGCGGCGTTTGATCAGCTATCGGCTGGAAAAAAAACCGGGGGAAGCGTCCACGCTGATCCGGTTTTCGGAGCCCGCCGACATCAATGGCACGGGCTTATTGACTGTCGACTACTCCAATGCTGAAACCGGCCAATGGATATATTTGCCGGCGCTTGGGCGGGTGCGGCGAATCAGCGCCTCCCGTAAAGGCGGGCGTTTTGTAAACTCAGAATACTTTTACGAAGATTTACGCGAACGCAAACCATCCCAGGACCTTCATCGCATTCTTGGCCATGAAACCTTTAATGGAATTCAATGCGAGTTGCTGGAAAGCATTCCGGCCGACCCCGGCAACTCTATCTATTTGAAACGTGTAAGCTGGATTGATCCCAACAGCCTATTGGCGCTGCGTATCGATTTTTACGAAAAAAGCGAAACGCAGGCGAGCAAGCGCTGGGCGGTAAGGAAGATGAACAAGATTCAGGGTTATTGGACCGTGCTGGATAGCGCCATGACAGATATGGCAACCGGTAATCACACCCGGCTGACGATCGAAAAGATTCTGTATGACCGCAAGTTGCCGGCATCCTTGTTCACCACGCAAACATTGGAAGACGAAGACGCCGAGGACGAATACCGCCCCTAGCGGGCGACTCTAGGTAAGGGAGGGGGAGGCATGAAGAAACCGCAATTTTTTGGCGCGCTGCTTACGCTGTGCTTAATAACATTGAGCACGGCTTGCTTCGCCGTCGAGGACGAGGGGGATGAACCCGCTGCCGGATCGCAGAAGGCAAAATCCGTCAAAAAGAAAAAAACGTCTGCCAAGGGCGCGGTATTTAAGATCGACCGGCTAAGGCTGGAAAGCGGCGTCTTTCTGGATGGAACCGCTCCCGACTCCAGCAACTATGCCCACGCGGCAGCGAGCTTTAATTGGCAACCGGATCAGCAATGGGAGTTTCAACTGGGCGGGCGCTTGGATGGCTATTTGCAAACGGGGTCGCCTGACTTCAGCCGGTTGCGCGCCGATTACACCGAAAACTTTATTCGCTGGCGAGGCCAGGGTGCGCGCTTTACCGTGGGCGCGCAAAACATCCTGTGGGGCCGCACGGACGAGATACCGCCCATCGACCGGTTAAGCCGGGCCGATCTTAACCGCTTCATCCTCGATGGCCTGCCTGATCGGCGCCGCGCTGTTCCTGCCGTTCGGCTCGAAAAGTTCTTTGATGACCTGAAAGCGGACTTGGTCTGGGTACCCAAGTTCCAAGAAGCCAAGCTGCCTCCCTGGGAAAGCGTATGGCACCCGGTCGACCGTCAGCGGGGACGCATCATCGGGGTCGAACCCTCCCCGGCGCTCACCTATCTTGTGCAGAACGGTTCCTTCAGTGAAGACAATCATGGCGCGGGCGGTGGAGGAATCCGCATCACCCAAACCGGAGGCGGCTTCGATTGGGGGCTGAGCTTGCAGCGGGCGCGGCAATCGGCGCCTTACTATCAGTTAAACCCGGCGTTACGCGCCCCCTTGCTATCGGGCTCGGCCGCTGCCGCGCTCGCCAGCGTCACTGGCCCGACTTTCACCGCCATACACCCGATGAGCACGGTGGCGGGCGCGGAGCTGGAATTGCAGGGCGCGGGGGCGACTTGGCGGGTTGAGGCGGCTTACTCTTCCGATGTGCCGGCAACGACCCAGGATTTGCGCTATCTCACCAAATCCGCGATCGACCTCGTGGCTGGGGCCGAATTTTTTCCCGGCGATGGAGAAACGCGCGCCACGATACAGTTGGCGGCTCACCAGTTACGCACCAACGAGCTGTTATTGGAGCGTAAAAATTTCTACGGGGTGACCGGTGAACTTGAGCATCCCTTCGGCCAAGGCCGTTGGCGCGCCAACCTTCGATTCCTGGCCGGCGTCAATCACCGGGATAGGTATCTGAATCCCAAACTCACTTATCTTGGGTTTGAGCCCTATGAAATCTATTTGGGCGCCCATTTCTTCAGTGGCGATGATCGCGGGCTGGGCGGCTTTCATCGCGACCATGAGATGATCGTACTCGGGTGGCAAGCCCGCTATTAACCAAGCGCCTGCTTCCCTGGCGCCTAGCGGTTACGCTGCTGGCGGCGATCAACATCGCCGCCGTGGTTTTTATTTTTCTTCACATCGACTTTAATAACGCTCCCGAGCTCTATTTCCCTTCCGACGCGCCTGCGGTCAAGCTCGATCAAAGCTTGCGCAAGGAATTCCCCAGCGATGAATTTTTAATTGGCGCTTTTGTCGGCGAAGACCTCTATTCCGACAAAGTGCTTACGGCCCTGAATCAGGTTGCAAAGCAAATGGAAAAGCACCCGTTGGTTGACCGCGTGTTCTCGGTCACCAACGTCGATCATATTGCCGCGACCGAAGACGGATTCGCGGTGGAAGTGCTGATTGACCCGAAACGACTCGCCGGCTCCACACCGGCGCAACGCCGCGCACGAATTATCGCCGACCGCTTCGCGCCAGGCATGATTGCCGCCAAGGACGGCTCCGCGCTGGCCATCCTCGTGCGCCCGAAAAACCTGAGCCAAAGCCGGCAACGCGAATCGATTGAACACGCTTTTCACCAAGCGGTGAAGGCTGCCGGCCTTGAGCAACATCTGGTATCGCTCGCCGGGCCGATCGCATTAGACACCGCGCAACTGCGCTCCATGCTGGCGGACAGTTTTGTGCTGATTCCGCTCACCATGATCATCGGCATTGCCCTTCTGGCTTGAGTGGTAGGCAGGGTTGCGCCGGTTGTCATCGGCGCAATCGCCATGAGCACGGTCGTCACCACATCGGTAGCCGCTTTGACCGCCATCGGCCAGCCCTACACCTTGGTCTCGGCCATGATTCCGCCCTTGCTTGCGGCATACACGATTGCCACGCTGCTGCATCTGTATGCCTCTTTGTTTCGCGCCCGGCAAGCGCGTCTGCATCGCCCCCGCCGCGTCATCCGCGCGGTGCAGGACGTGCACACCGCTGCGCTGTTTAATGTGCTGACA
>MEQN01000130.1:15936-29219 GCA_001770235.1 Betaproteobacteria bacterium RBG_16_58_11 | reverse complement strand
TCCCGCCGATCCAGGTGTTTGGCTTAACCGGTGCGATTGGCACGCTCGTAGTCTATTTGGTGGTGTTCCATTTAATTCCGCCGTTGCTGGCTCAATGGGATCGCGGACCCTGGCCTAAGCACGGGGGGGGCTTCCGCTGGACCAAGAAGATCGCCTATACCCTTGCCAGTTTTGCCATGCGCCGCGCCGGCGCCACCTTGGCGATCGCCGCAGTGGGGGTCGTGGCGGTCATTCCCCTGCTCATGAAGGTGCAGGTGGAATCAGATTTACTGAAATTTTTCCCGGAAAAACATCGTTTAACCCAGTCCACTCAGTTCGTGGAAAGCCAATTCTCGGGGGTGATTAATCTTGAAATCGTGATGGATGGAACCGGACGGGATTCGCTCAAGGATATTAATCGGCTGCTCGCGATTAAAGACTTCCAGCGCTGGGCTGAAACACAGCCGCATATCGATCGCACGGTCTCCATGATGGACGTGATTGAGGAAATGAATTGGGCGTTTCATGGCGAAGATGCGCAATACCGCAGCCTCCCCGATAACAACAAGCTGCTCAGCCAATTATTGCTGGTCTACGACGGCAAGGACTTGCACGAATTGGTCAACCGGGAATACCAGCGCACCCGCATCCTGCTAAACGTCAATGTGCACGGCGCCAATGCGATCAGCGAGGTCATCGGCAAAATAAAGGGGCGGCTTGAATCGCACCCCATACCGGGCGTGAAATGGGATATCGCCGGTTACGGACGGCTATTCTCGGACCAGGAAGATTTGCTGGTCATTGGTCAAGTCAAAAGCTTCTTGGGCGCGTTTGGCCAGATTTTTGTTTTGCTGGTCATCCTGTGGCGCTCTTTCATTGCCGCGGGCATTTGCCTCATCCCCAATCTTGCTCCGCTGTATTTCGTATTTGCGGTCATGGGCGCCACAGGCATCAGCCTCGATATGGCCACCTGCTTGATCGCCGGCGTGGTGCTGGGCATCACGGTCGACGATACGATTCATCTCTATCACAGCTACCTGCACCGGCTGCGCCAGGGCGCGAGTCCGGTATTTGCGCTTGCGCGCAGCTTTGAAGCTTCCGGACGCGCCGTGATCGCGGTCTCCATCATCTTGGTTGCCCAATTTACCTTGCTCACGGCTTCACAATTTCAACCCACGGCGCATTTCGGCTTGCTCGCCGCGATTGGCCTTCTTGCCGGGCAGCTATTCGAGCTGCTGCTGCTGCCGGCATTGATTGTGATCTGGAACCGTTATGCGCCGCCCAAGCCCATTACCGCCCGATCATAACTTGGCGAGAAGCGCCTTGGCTTCGCTGCGCTCCGGAAACGGCGCTTTGGATTTAAGCGCGGCATCGAGTTCTTTGCGCGCACCGGCGGCGTCCCCCCCTTTCCACAGCGCGACTGCGTAGTGGTAACGCATGCTGGCCGAATTGGGCGCGCTCGTGACCGCCTGTTTCAGCAGGGCGGCGCTTCGCTTCAAGTCGCCGCTTTCCATCAATATCCAGCCCAGAGTATCGGCGAATAGCGGATCAGACGAGTTAAGCTGATACGCCTTCTCGGCTGTCGCCAAAGCCCGCGGATCGCGTTCTTTTTGGAACAACACCGCCAAATTATTCATTGCAGCGGCATGCCGGGGCGCGCGCGCCAGGGCGATTTCATACTGTTGTATCGCCGCCTTGTTTAGTCCTCGCTCGGCATAGCTGCCTGCCAGATAGACGTGCGCGGACTCCTCTTTCGGTTGCGTATCGAGCCATTTCAGCAACTGCTGATCGGCTTCTCCGGCGCGGCCGGACAGGACGAGGCTTTGATGCAATTTGATGGCGGTCAGACCGCCTTTGCGCATGGAGAAAGCCTTTGCATACGGTTGCACCGCCTCGGCATACCTGCGCTGGCGCAAGAGAATATCGCCTTCAAGCATATTGCCTTCCGCCACCAGCGTACTACGTTGCTGCATCTGCTTGGCAAGCTTGAGCGCTTGATCCGGCTTGCCGTCCGCCAACTCGATCGATACGAATGCCGCATAAACATCCGCGCTATCGGGCGCGGCCTTTAACGCCTTGTTCATCGTCGCGCGCGCATCGGCGCTGCGTTGCATGCTCCCTTGTATGCCGGCGATGCGAACCAGGTGAGGAATCGAGTTCGGAGAGCGGGCAAGCATTTGGTTAAAGGTTGCCAACGCATTTTCCTTCTCGCCCGCCGCAAGCTGAATGTTCCCGAGGAAATCGAGGGCGGCCGGGTTATCCGGCGCCGCCGTTTGCGCCTCGCGCGCAAGCGCCAAGGCCTGTTGCGGTTTGCCGCGGCTCAAGTAATAGCCGGCAAGCTGCGTGCGCGGCTCCAATGCGGCAGGATGGGCTTTTGCCGCTTTTTCCAGCCACTTGACATACTCCGGCTCATCGCGCTCCGCGACCGAAAATTCCGCCAAGGCAAGCATCGCCTGAAGATTGTTTGGGCTTTTATCCAGCACGCCGAGGAAGCGCTTGCGCGCGGCCTCGATGTTCTTTTCGCGCAGGTCCAGTTGCGCCAATCGGCTTGCGGCGGGAACATAGTCCCCCTGAAGAGAAAGCGCCTTTTCATAGCTCGAACGCGCCTGGGCGACATCCCCCTTGGCCAGGTACACCGATCCTTTCAGATCCTGCACCAGCGGATTCTTCGGTTGTTTGCCCTCCAGGGTCTGCGCCGAGGCAAGTGCTTTGTCATATTGTTTGGCCTTCAAGTAATGCACCACCAGCGCGATGTCGGCCTCGGCTCGCGTCGCTTCCCCGCGAGAGGCGCTCTCGAGCAGGGCGATCGCGCGATCGGTTTCGCCGAGAACAAGATATTCTTGGCCTAGTTGAACTTGTACCGGCACACTCTTCGGATCCAGCGCGATGGCCTTTTCCAACAGTTGCGCCGCCTGGGCATATTGACGCTGCTGGCTGTATGCTTCCGCCGCCAAGACAAAAAGCTCTAGGTCGGCTTGAGTCGCAAGCAAGGGTTGCAGCACTTGGATCGCTTCTGCCCCACGCGCGGTCTTCAGCAAAATTTTAGCGCGCAATCGAATTGCCGTACTGCTATTGGGGTAGATTACAAGATATCGTTCGACATACTGCTCGGCTGAAGCAAGCGAGCCGGTAGCATAGTTTACCGAGGCATTGAGCAGCCAAAATGCGGGCGCCTCCTGAGTCCGTTTTTCCAGTTTGTGCAAAACATCCGTCGCCGCCCGGTAATCCTTGCGCAGGTAGGCGCTAAACCCGTCCAGGAACAACGCCGACGCCGCGTCCGGATTGGCTTTGCGGATCGCATCCGCGCGCTGCTTCGCCTCATCGAATTTATTCGCGGTCAGCAAAAACATCGCATGATTGAACAACGCCTTCGTGTTTTGCGGATTGAGCTTGATCGCCTCCGCGTAGGCCGCCTCCGATTCTTTCGATCGGCCCTGGGCGCTCTCCCAATCGCCAATCAAGGTCCATGTTTCATCCTTCATCTGCCCCAACTGCAACGCCTGATCCAAATAACCGCGTGCTTTTTGCATATCGCGTTCCACCCGGCCGGCGCACTCCGCCAGCCCCCAATAGGTTTCGGGCAGTTGCGGGTCGGACTGGTTGGCTTGCATGTAGAGTTCGCATGCCTGCTTGAAATGGCGCAAACCCCAGTTGGCATCACCCCGAAGCTTAAGAAGTTTTGCCGTATTGCTTGCAGAGGATTGCGGCCCGGGCTGAATCTCATCCAGAATTTTTTGGTATTGCCGTTGTAGCAAGTATGCCTTGGCAAAGGGTAGCGTCAGGGAGTGCGCGCCGATACCCAGTTCGCGTGCACGGCTTAATTCCTTTTCCGCCGCCGCGCCTTGTTCGAGGTTGAGATACGCCTCTCCTAGCAGCCAGCGCGCTTCAGCGTTATTTGGATTCTTGCCGAGCGCGTTTTTGAGCTCGATCACCGTGACCTTTAGGTTGCCTTTGGCTTGGGCATCCTTGGCGCGCTGCACATGCTCGCTATCGGTGTAATTACGAAAACGGTCACACCCCCCCATGCCCAGCGCCACAACAATACTCAAAGCGATCACCGTGGTGCGCGATCCGGCGTGAACCAATATTCCCCTCATATGAAATTCCCTCACTTATCGTGCGCCGGATTTAAGTTGCTTTAACAGGCTCTGCGCCTCCTGCTCTTCGGGGAACCGCTGCCCGCGCCCGAGCAGGCGTTCAAACTCCACGATGGCGCGTGCACGATCGCCATTACGCGCCAACGCCGAGGCAAGATGATAGTGCAGGCTCAGATTATCAGGCTGCTTGGAATACGCCTGCTGAATCAGCGGCAGTCCTCGCTGCGCGTTTCCCTGCGAAACCAGAATCCACCCCAGGGTATCCATGACGGCCGGATTGTCCGGCGCGAGCTTGTACGCCTTCTCGGCAGCCGGCAGCGCGCGTTTATCTTGCGCCGCCTGATACATCCAAGCCAGATTATTCAGCGCGAGCACATTCTGCGAATTCGCCTTCAGCAGTATTTCGTATTGCTCGATGGCCTGGGGATGTTGTCCGGTTTGCAGCAAAGCATCGGCAAAATAGGCCCGCACGGCCAAATCTCCCGGTTGCTTGGCCAGCCAATGCCGAATTTCATTATCCGCTTGTTTTTGCTGGCCCGACCGCGCCAGGGCGCCATGTAGCCGGATGGCAAGCGCGCTGTTTTTGTCCAGCCCAAACGCCGTTTCATAGCGTTTTGCGGCTTGTGCGGCCTGCTTGTCGCTCATCAGGATATCCCCCTCCAATACATAGCCTTGCGCAAGCTTCGGGTGCTGCTTTTGGATTTTTTGCGCGCGGTTTTGTGCTTCAACCTTGCGGCCTAATTGGAACTCCACCCGCACCAACGCAATTTGCGCGTCAACCGAATCCGGGGCGGTCTCGATTGCCCGTTGATACGCCGCATGCGCCGCGGAGAAGTTTTTCACCGCTTCTTGCGCCGTGCCCAGGCGCATTTGCGCCAGCGGATTATTCGGCGCGAGCGCGGCCAGCTTGGTAAAGGTCGCGATTGCATTGTCCTTTTCGCCCGCCGCCATTTGCGTCATGCCCAGCAAATCGAGCGCTTCCGGCTGATTGGGGTTGGCGCTGGCCGCCTCGTTTGCGATGGCAAGCGCTTTTTGCGGATCATTCTTTTGCAGATGATGTTGTGCGAGCAGTGCGCGCGGCTGGACGGCGGTGGGATGCGCGCTGGCGGCTTTATTCACCCATTCCAGGTACGCTTTCTCGTTTTTGACGTCGGCTTCCATCGCGGCGATGGCGAGCATCGCCTGCATATGGTCCTTGTCTTTGGCCAAGACACCTTCGAACCGCTTGCGCGCCGCGCCCGGATTCTTGTCCTTAATGTCGAGTTGGGCCATGTTCATTGCCGCCGGGAAATACCCCGCATCCATCGACAATGCTTTTTCAAAACTCTGGCGCGCACGGGCTCTATCCCCTTTGCTTAAATACACCGCACCGCGCAGATTGTGGCTGAGCGGAATGGACGGTTGCTTCTTTTCCAGGCTGTCGATCGCCTTGAGCGCCTGATCCCACGCTTTATTTGTCATATGTGTCATGATTATCATGACATCCGCGTGGCCCTTGTCGGATTCAAGGCCGGAGGCGGTATTCAAGTCGGACAACGCCTGCTCGGTATGGCCCATGGCGAGACGGCTCAGTGCCAACCTGGTGCGCACTTGGGCATTTTGCGGGCTGGCTTTGGCGGCGCGCTCAAAAAACTCCGCCGATTTTGCCGGCTGCTTGAGCTGTAAATGAATCTCCCCCGCCATGCTTAAAATGACGGGCTCGGGCTGAGGCTCCGCCAACAAGGGTTTCAGGGTTTCCAGCGCTTTTTCATGTTGCCCCGTCTTCATTTGCGCCGTCGCCAGCAATCTGCGCGCCACGATATTCTCAGGATAACGTTGCAGCACGGGCAACAGATGTTGTTCGGCTTGGCCAAACGATCCGAGCTCGATCGCGGTCGCCGCGAACAAGGTCATGCTGGGCGGGTGATTAGGGGCCGCCTTGAGTATCTCTTGCAGCATATCGCGCGCGGCGGTGAAATTTTTCTGCTGATATTCAATCAGCGCGGCGAGATACCTTCCTTCCAGATGCTGGGGTTCCAGCTTTTTGATCGCGGCGACCTCCGCGCGGGCCGCGTCCAATTTACCTTGCCTCAAGTAAATATTGGCCAAGCTGCTGTGTGCTTGAATCGATCTGGGGTCGGCTTTTATGGCCTCCCGGTAGGCGCCGATGGCCTCCTCCAGCTTGTCTTTGGCTTGCAGCAAATATCCCTTCATCAACCAGGTAGTGGCGCGTTTGGGGTCTTTGGCGATGGCGGTCTCGATCAGCGCGGCGGCCTCCGCATCTTTTTGCTCCACCATGGCCAGCGTTGCCAAACCGGTATAAACATCCGCCAGATCGGGCGCCAGGGTGCGCGCCTCGTCCAGCGAAGCTTTTGCCTTGTCGTGCTGCTTGAGCGAGACAAAGGCGTTGCCGCGCAGCGCGAGGATGCGGGCGCGGAGCAATGGCGCGATGCCTGCCGGCGCCTGAATTTCGTCGATCAATTTCTGAAACTGCCCTTGCTGCAACATGGTTTGGCCCAGTTCGGGCAGCAATTCGTTTTTGTCCTTACCCAGTTGCATGGCCTTGCGCAACTCTTTTTCCGCGCTCGCCGGGTCTCCTTGCTTGATGTAGAGCTTGCCCAATCGCGCGCGCGCCTCGACGTTCTCCGGGTTTTGTTGCAGCGCATTCTTGAGCTCGATGACCGCCGCTTTTAAATCGCCTTTGTCTTGCGCCTGCTTGGCCGAGGCCACGAGTTTTTGGCTGTCGGCTTCTTTGCTGCAAGCGGGGAGCAGGAATGCTGCGGCTAGGCAAAGAGTGATCGGGATAAAACGCTTAAACATGGCATCCTCCGTGGAAATGTTTGGCGATATGACAAATCGCATCTGTGTGCGCGAGTTTTTTCGAGAATATCAGGGAATTTTCGCTTTTCCTATGATATTCCGCGCAAGCCGCTATTTGACTTGGTCTTTCGTCTGAATCCCGAAGCGCCCGAGCATGTCATACAGCGTCGGCCGCGATACGCCAAGCAACTCCGCCGCGCGCGCGATGTTGCCGTTCACCCGGCTGATCGCTTTATTGACCGCGTCGCGTTCGGCAATCTCCCGCACTTGACGCAGATTCAGCGGGGCCGCTTCCGCTTCGTTGACCGTGAGCCCCAGATCTTGTGCGCTGAGGCGATTATTCTCGCTCATGATGACGGCGCGCTTAAGGCAATTTTCCATTTCGCGCACATTGCCGGGCCAGGCATGGTTCTCGATCGCGGCGCAGGCATCGGGCGTGAAGCCTTTCAGGGCCTTGCCATATTGCGCGTTGTATCTTTCGAGGAAGGCATGCGCCAGCAACAAGGCGTCACCCTCGCGCTCCCTGAGCGGCGGGATGTTGATGGTGATCTCGCTGATGCGGTAGAACAAATCCTCGCGGAAACGGCCTTGTTCGATCAGGCGCCGCAGGTCTTGATGGGTGGCGCACACCACGCGCACATCGACCGGGATTTCTTCGCGCCCGCCGAGGTGCTCGACCACCCGCTCTTGCAAAAAACGCAGCAGCTTGGCTTGCAGCGGGAACGGCAGGTCGCCGACTTCGTCCAGGAACAGGGTGCCGTGGTCGGCGTATTCGATTTTGCCCTTGGTTTGTTTGCTGGCGCCGGTGAACGCGCCTTTTTCATAGCCGAACAATTCGCTTTCCAGCAGATTTTCCGGGATCGCGGCGCAGTTGATCGCGACAAAGCGTTGGCTCGCGCGCGGCGAAAGATCATGCAGCGCGCGCGCGAACAATTCCTTGCCGGTGCCGGAATCGCCGAGCAGCAAGACCGTGGCATCGACCGGCGCGACTTTTTCCACGGTGCGGCAAATTTTTTGCATCACCGCGCTGCCGGTGATGATGCCTTGCAGCGCCGCGCCTTGGCGCACTTGCAGTTTGCGATTTTCCGCCTCCAACTGGTGCAGGTGCAGCGCGCGGTTGACGATCAGGCGCAGAATGTCGGGCTCGATCGGCTTGTGGTAGAAATCATAAGCGCCGAGCGCCACCGCTTTTACCGCGTTGGCGCGGTCTTGGTTGCCGGAGACGACGATGACCTTGGTGCTGGGCGCCAGCGCTAAAATTTGCTCCAGCGTGGCCAAACCCTCCGTTGCGCCATCCGCATCCGGCGGCAGGCCGAGATCGAGCGTCACCACCGGCGGTTCATAGCGGCGCACCGCCGCCAGCGCCGCTTCGCGGTCGCCGGCAATCACCACCTCCAGGTCATCGAAGCTCCATTTAAGCTGTTTTTGCAGGCCCAAATCGTCTTCGACCAAGAGCAGGAGGTTTTTTGATTGTTGGTTTTCTTCGTTAGGCACCCGCTGCTCCTTGTATAACTTGACACTCGCGAAGCGAGTCCGTATCCCTCTCTCCCGCTTGCGGGGGAGAGCTAGGAGACTGCGGAAGGGTCGCTGCACAGCAGCGGGGTACCCACCGGCGTCCCCCTTGCGGGGAGAGGGAAACGGTCATGGCAACCCTCATAATCCCGCATGACCAACGCCATGACCGTTAGGCGATTGTTCTATATCTTGCGCCACCGATTTGCACTGCGGCAAACTCACCGTAAAAGTCGTGCCCTGATCAAGCTGGCTTACCACATTGATCTCACCCCGCAGTTCGCGCACGTACTCCCGGCATTCATAAGCACCGATACCCATACCGGTTGCCTTGGTGGTTTCGAAGGGACGGAATAATTTGTCGCGTATAAATTCTTCGTCCATGCCCCGGCCGTTATCTTGCACCGTAATTCGAGCTTGTTCGCCTTGCGTTTCCAGCACGATTTCCACCGTGCCGGTATCCGGCGTCGCTTCGATCGCGTTTTGAACCAAATGGCCCAGCACGCGCGACAAGCGCTCCCTGTCCGCGATCACCCATACCGGTTGCGCCGGTGCGCGCAACTGCGGCGCGGGGCGGAAGTGGGATTTTTCTTTCATCAGGCGTTCAAGCAAGGGAATTAAATCCACCCCGGTCGCTTGCTGCGCGGTTTGATACCCGGTGCGCAATTGCGCAAGCAGCCGGGTCATCCGTTGCGCGGCGTTATCCACGGTGGCGAGCATGTCTTCCTGGAATGCCGGATTGTGCTTGTGCTTTTGCGCATTGGCGAGCAGCAAGGACAACTGCGCGACGATGTTTTTTAAATCATGCACGACGTAAGTGGACAAGCGGTTGAAGGATTCGAATTGGCGCGCCTGGACCAGCGCTTCCGTGGCTTGGATTTGCGCCAGATACACCGCCACTTGCCGCCCGGCGGTTTTGAGCAAATCGCTGTCTTCCCAGTTGAAATCGCGCGGGCTGCGGGATTCGGCCAGCACGATGAAGCCCATTAACTGCTCATGCAAAATCAAGGGCGTGATGAGCCAGGCGCGCGGCAAAGCCTCCATCCATGCCGGTAGCCGGAGCTCGCCGTAGATATCCGGGTCTTTGACGTACTCCTTGAGATTAACCACCCATTGCCGCTCGGCGAGAAAGCGGCACAGCGAACAATGTTCGTCTTCGATCTCACTCAGGGCGGGCAGATTCCACTGCGCCGCTTGACGAAATACGCCGCCCTCTTCCACCCACAGCGCGGCGGCCGGGCTATCCACCAACTCCGCCACGGCTTGCAGCGAGCGCTGACGCAATTTCAAGCCCGGCTCGCCGGCGGAAAGCGTATGGGTAAAGCGCAGCCATTCTTCCCGGTAGTCGTACTTGTAATTGAAAAAGTGTTTGCTCAAAAAAACCTTGAGCCGCGCCCGCAACGCGCCGGAAAACAGGACGGCCAGCAAAACGACCGCCGCGCCGAAAAGAAAGGCGACTTGCAGCACCCCGCCCCAATTGCCGCCGAACAGCCGGATGTAATACCCCGCAGCGGCCATGACCAATAAATAGACCCCAGCGCCAAACAACGCGGCGCTGTGAAACACCACGCGCCGCGATACGTGAACCTCCAACGACCAATGCGGATTGCGCGCGGCGGATACCGCGATCAGCGGCGCCAGCAAGGCATTGACGAAGCCGCGCGCGCTCCAAATGCCGGCATCCGCGACATGGAATAGCATGGCGTCGGAATAGAGATAGAAGTCATACGCGAACAGCGCCCCCAGGCCCAGGCAAAAGTATTTGATGGCCCAACGCTGCGCCTCGGGTGCATTGCGGTAGAGCTGCTCTACCAAGGCCAAGCCGATCACGGCGAGTATCACGCGCCCGATGATAATCGTGGTGAACTTCATTTGCGCCGAGAGCGCGATCAAATGCGTATGAAGCCCCAAGGTGGCGATAAAAATGACGCCGAACAGGAGGGCGCCCAACCCAAACCAGCGCTTCATTCGCTGTTGGGTTGGGACGTCCTCCGGCAACGCGCGCGACACTAGCAGCTTCCACAAAAACAGCAGCCACAGGCCGTCGCGAGTGATTTCCAGCAGGTCGGCCAGGGCGGCCATCGCACCGCCGGCGGCACTGGCATACGCGCTCAATCCCGCCCATAAGGCGGTCACCCCGGCGGCGGCGGCCAGTAGCGCGCCTTGGAATTTGCCGCGCCAGCCGGAAACCAGCAGCCCGGTCAGCAGCAAAAACGCGGCCGCAGCGATGCCGTAGCTGACTGCCCCGATGTTTAGTGTGGTGTCACCCATATTGCCGGCTTACCTTGCCCCTTTGCCAAACAGCACGACTTGCGTAGTTTGAAACAAGATCAACAGATCCAAAAAGAAGGTGTGATTTTTTACATAGTAGAGGTCAAATTGCAATTTTTCGATCGCATCTTCGAGGGAGGCGCCATAGGCATAACGCACCTGCGCCCAGCCGGTGATGCCGGGCTTGATGCTGTGACGCGAGGCGTAGTAGGGAACTTGCTCGATCAGTTGATCGACAAAGAAGGGGCGCTCCGGGCGCGGGCCGACGAAGCTCATATCGCCGCGCAACACGTTGAAGATTTGGGGCAGCTCGTCGATGCGCAGCATGCGTATCACATTGCCGACGGGCGTGACCCGCGCATCGTCCGCCTGCGCCCACTGTGGCGCGCCGTCTTTTTCGGCGTTTTGCACCATGCTGCGAAATTTATAAATGGTGAAAATGCGCCCGCCCTGGCCGACACGTTCCTGCCGGTACAGAATAGGGAAACCCGATTCCCACGCGATGAGCAGCATGGTCAAAATCATGACCGGCAGGGCCAGAACGAGAATGGTAAAGCTGACGAACAGGTCAAATAGCCGCTTCACCATGTCGCGCACGATACCCTGCTGAAATCCATCCGACAATACCATCCAGCTCGCGTTGAGCGATTCCAGTTGCACTTGGCCGCGTTCGCGCTCGAAGAAAGTGGACAGTTCCACCACATGCACGCCTTTCAGCCGGCAGTCGAGCAACTCATTCACCGGCAGACCGCCGCCGCGCCGCTCCCGCACGGCGATCACGATTTCATCGATTTGATATTTATCGACGATTTCGGACAGCTTGGCCTGGTCCGGCAGGATGAGGCCGTGATCCACGAAGTGGTGCACGCCCTGCAGCGGCAGAAACCCCACGACATGCATGCGCCGGTGGCTGTCGCCTCCGCGCAGCAGCTCCACCACCTTGGACGCGCGCGTGCCGGTGCCCAGCACCAGCACGCGGTGTTTGAGAATCTCCAGATCAGCCCAACGGAAGAACATCACTCGCCCCAGCACTACGGCGCCAAGGCCGATCAGGCACGCCGTTCCGAGCGCGCCGCGCCCGAGGTAGATGCCGGGGAATAAGTAATACACCAGCGCCATGCCGGCCAGGATGAGCAGGAAGCTGGCCCCGACGCGGAATAGCATGCTGCCCAGGCCTTCCTCGAAATCACGGCGGTAGAGCCCGAATGCGCTGAGCACGACGATGCCCAGCATCAGGAACACTGCGGCATTGGCCCAGATGACCGCCGCCTCAGGCCCCCAAGACGCGCCCCGAAAGCGCATATGGATTCCCAGCGGCACGGCGGCCAGCAACAGCAGCGACTCCACCGCAAGCAGCAGGAGCACCCCTTTGGAAAGGTAGAAATTGAATACGCGGATCATGTTGAATGGCGACGGGCTTGTGAATGTTGTTTTCGCCAAATGGCAGAGCTACCAAAGCATACTCCATGCCAGCGCCATGAGGCCGGCAGGTCTGGTAATGTCGCAAAAAAACAAGCGCTTGCCTGTCTGCATTCAAAGTTGGGGCGGCGAGCAACCAGGATTCGTCAGGCCGGCAACGACTATGACGATGTTTTGACGGCCCGGCGACCTGCTTTCACGTCCCGCACACCCGGCACCCTATTTCCAACCCACATGAGATCAAGCGCTTAGGGATCGGTCTCGAGCAAGGCCTCGACTTCGGCCCGGCGCGCTTTATCCACGGGCCGGCCATCCCCGGCGTGGCGTGGCGCCTGGCGCAAATCCGCTGTCGAGAAAATGGCGATCTCAACACCCTCATGCTCGCCGCCGGTGAACAGCAAAACCGGCACGCTGCGCAGGCTGTCGCCGAAGCGGTAACGCTTCTCGCCGCACTTGAACGGGAGATTGCGGTTGAGCAGATATAACTCGACCTCTTTCGGGCTGTCGGTGAACAGCATCAAGCTGATGCCGGAATAGCGTGTCGCCGTGCCGGCCAAGACGGCGCCGGTGAGATGGGGGTCGAACGGTGCGAGCTCGCGCATCGCCGCCAGCGCCTGGCCGCGCATTTCGCGCACGCGCTCGCGCTGTTCGTCGCGCTGATACAACTCGTGATAGTTGCGCAACGCTTGCTCGATCTCGGTATTGTTGGGCAGGTTTTGGGTATCGTCCGCGCCCAGTTGGCGCGCGGCCTTGCGCTTGGCCAGCACGAAATCCTGCACGCCATCCGCGGCCATCAAACGCGCAGCGAGTTGCGCGATGCGTTCGCGCATTTGGTTGCGGGGGGAGTGATGGTTGCGGGGCATGCTTATTCGGCTAAAAAATCTGGCTCTTTACATCCTCGCCCGCGCCTTCGTCGCCCCAGCTCGGGCGTTCGCTCGGCAGATTTTCTTGATAGAAGAACTCGGCGCGGCCCTCGCTTGAGCGTTTGCCCGACGCGGGATCGATGATCACGCTGACCACGCCATCGGGCGCCGATGGCGCGATCTCCGGCTCGCCTTTGAGCGCCCGCCCCATGTAGTTCATCCAGATGGGCAGCGCGGCCTGGGCGCCGGTTTCATTGCCGCCCAGCGAGCGCGGCTGGTCGAAACCGATCCACGCCACCGCCACCAGGCTTGGATTGAAGCCGCAGAACCAGGCATCGACTTG
>MEQN01000130.1:7148-15856 GCA_001770235.1 Betaproteobacteria bacterium RBG_16_58_11 | reverse complement strand
CGTCTTGCATCATGGAAGTCATGATAAACGCGTTGCGCGCATCGATCGCGCGCTCCGCCGTCTCGCCCGCGCGCACCGGGTTGGCCTGCGCCAGCACCTTGCCGCGCGCATCCAGGATGCGCGAGATGTAATACGGGTTCACGCGGTAGCCGCCATTCGCAAAGATGCTATAGGCGCTGGCCATTTGAAACAGCGTGGAGGAACCCGCGCCGAGCGCCATGGTGAGATAGGGCGGATGCTGCTCGGCGTTAAAGCCGAAGCGGGTGATGTAGTCCTGGGCGTAGCGCGTGCCGATGGTTTGCAGGATGCGGATCGACACCAGGTTTTTTGACTTGGTGAGCGCCGTGCGCATGCGGATCGGGCCGGCATAGGTACCGTCGTAATTTTTCGGCTCCCACAATTTGCCGCCGGTTTGCGCGGGGCTCAGCACGATGGGCGCATCGTTGATGATGGTGGCCGGGGTCAGGCCTTTTTCCAGCGCGGCGGAATAAATGAAGGGCTTGAAGCTGGAGCCGGGCTGGCGCCAAGCCTGAATCACATGGTTGAATTTGTTGCGCCCGAAATCGAAACCGCCAATCAGCGCGCGAATGGCGCCATCGACCGGATTCATCGCGACCAGCGCGGCCTCGACTTGGGGCAATTGCGCCACTTGCCAACGGCTCTTGCTGTCCTTGGCGACCCGAATCACCGCGCCCGGCTTGAATTTGCTCTTTGCCTTGTCTTGCAGGCTTTTCTGAACAAAAGCCAGCGCTTCGCCGCTCAAATCGAGAAAGCCTTCATTCTTGGCGAATACCTTGACCTGCTTGGAATCGGCCGCCAGCACCAGCGCCGGGATCAGGCCGCCGGCCTCGTCGTAATCTTGCAACAAGTCGTCCAGCGCTTCTTCGCTGGGTTTAGGCGGCAACACCAATTGGGCCTCGGGCCCACGCCAACCGTGGCGCCGGTCGTAATCCAGCACGCCTTGGCGCACGGCTTCGCTGGCCGCCTCTTGATCAAGCTTGCGCAGGGTGGTGTAGATTTTAAAGCCGCTGGTATAGGTGGCGTCCTGATAGCGCTCGATCATGAGCAGCCGCGCCATTTCGGCCACGTATTCGCCCGGCGCTTCGGAAATGCTTATGTCGTGGCGCACGTGCAGCTTCTCCTTCAGCGCTGCCTGGTATTCCGCATCCGATATGTATTTCAAGTCATGCATGCGGCCCAGCACATAATGCTGGCGCTTGCCGGCTTGCGCCGGGTTGGCCACCGGGTTGTTGCGCGAGGGCGCCTTGGGCAGGCCGGCCATCATGGCCATTTCGGCCACGGATAACTTATCCAGGGTCTTGCCGAAATAAATCTGGGCGGCGGCGGCAAAGCCATACGCCCGTTGCCCCAAGTAGATTTGGTTGATGTAAAGCTCGAGAATCTGGTTCTTATTGAGGTTGTGCTCGATCTTGAATGACATCAGCACTTCATTGAATTTCCGGGTGACGGTCTTTTCGGGGGATAAAAAGAAGTTCCGCGCCACCTGCATGGTGATGGTGCTCGCGCCCTCGCGCGCGCCACCGCGGCTCACATTGGCCCAGGCGGCACGGGCCACGCCCATGTAATCCACCCCGCCATGCGCGAAGAAGCGGTCGTCCTCCGCCGCCAGGATCGCCAGAATAAGTTTTTTGGGCACCGCCTCGATTTTCACCACCGAGCGCCGCTCCTCGCCAAACTCGCCCAGCAGGGCGCCGTCCGCGGTATAGATGCGCAACGGGAGTTTCGGTTGATAGTCGGTTAAAGATTCCAAGGAAGGCAGCGTCGGGTAAACCAACACCGCCGCCAAGGCTGCAATGAGGAAGAAAATAGTACCTAACAGCAATACCAGCTTGACCGGCAATAACCACCAGCGGTGCGTCATGAAAGTGTTTAAGCCCTGAGGCGGGGCTCGCCTTATTAAATTGGGTAGAACCTGAAGTTTAAACCGGGGGATAAAGCCGGCGCCAATTTGTTATCGCCGATTTGCGCATTTTGCTACTCGTACGGCATTAAATTTTCTTTATCTCTGGCCGCCGGCATCAAAGTTGAGCCATTATAGCCGTTAAGAAGAAACCGGACGATATGAAAAAAACGCTTTACAGGATAAATGGTTGTTGCTAGGATTTAACGTAAATTATACTAAGATCGTCTAACCAGCCCGATTAGAAAGGGATTTTGACTTGCTAGCCAACTTGTTCCAGTCCCAGTCGCCCCCGCTTATCGGGGTGGACATTAGCTCTTCCGCCGTAAAAATGGTGGAAATTGAGCAGGCGGGCAAAAACCTGCTGCGGGTCGAGCGTTATGCGATCGAAAGCCTACCCAAGGACGCGGTGACTGATGGCAACATCATGAACCTGGAAGCCGTGGCCGAAACCATGCGGCGCGCCTGGAAGCGCATGGGCACCCGCATCAAGAACGTGAGCCTGGCCCTTCCCGCCGCCGCCGTCATCACCAAAAAAATCATTGTTCCCGCCGGCCTGCGCGAGGACGAACTGGAAGCCCAAGTCGAAACCGAGGCCAATCAATACATCCCCTTCGCCCTGGACGAGGTGAACCTCGACTTCCAAGTGCTTGGCCCGTCGCCCAGCGGCCCGGAAGATGTCGAAGTGCTGATCGCCGCCTCGCGCAAGGAAAAGGTGGAAGACCGCGTCGCGGCGGCGGAAAGCGCCGGCCTCAAAGCGGTGGTGGTGGATGTGGAATCTTATGCCACGCAAACCGCATGCGAATTGGTGTCGCAGCAACTGCCCAACGCCGGGCGTGACCAAACCGTGGCGGTCGTCGATATCGGCGCCGCCATGATGCATATCAATGTGCTGCACAATGGCCAGTCCATTTATATGCGCGAGCAAAGTTTCGGCGGAAACCAGCTTACGCAAGAAATTCAGCGCCGCTACAGCCTGTCCTCGGACGAAGCCGAGATTGCCAAGCGCCAGGGCGGGTTGCCCGAGAACTATGAGGCCGAAGTCTTGCAGCCTTTCATGGACACGCTGGCTTTGGAAGTCGCGCGAGCGATCCAGTTTTTCTTCTCCTCCAGCCAATTCAACCGGGTTGACCATATTTTGTTGGCGGGCGGCTGCGCCATGATCCCCGGCTTGGACGAAATAGTCGCCACCCGCGCGCAATCCAGCACCATGATCGCCAATCCCTTCGCCAGCATGGCCTTGTCTTCTCGCATCAAACCGAAGCAATTGACCTTGGACGCCCCCGCGCTGCTGATCGCGTGCGGTCTGGCTATGCGGAGGTTCGACAAATGATCCGCATTAACCTGCTTCCTCACCGCGAGGAAAAGCGCAAAGCGCGCCAACAGCAAATGCTGTTCATATCGGGCGGCGTGGCGGTATTGGGCGCGCTGTCGGTGCTGCTCGGCTATATCGCCATTGCCGGCTTGATCGATCATCAAAATGGCAACAACCAGTATTTACAGTCTGAAATCACCAAGCTCAACACGGAAATCGAGGAAATCAAGGCGCTGAAGGACAAGACCCGGTCGCTGCTGGACCGGAAAAAAGTGGTCGAAGATCTGCAAGCCGACCGCGCCGAGGCGGTGCACTTGCTTGACCAGATGGTGCGGCTGTTGCCTGAAGGCATTTATTTGAAGGGCGTCAAGCAAAATGGCAAGGTGGTGAATATTCAGGGTTATGCCCAGTCCAATGCGCGGGTCTCGACCCTGATGCGCAACCTGGAGGCGTCTCCCTGGCTGGAAACGCCCGACCTAGTGGAAATCAAAGCGGTAACGGTGAACAACTTGCGCGCCAACGAATTCAGCTTGAACATCAAAATCTCCGCGCCGCAAAAGGAAGCGATTCCCAGCGCCAAGCAGCCCAAGGACAAGAAATCATGAGCCTTGCCGACGATATCAATAAGCTTAATTTTAAGGACATGGGCGTTTGGCCCGCGCCGTTCAAGGTGGCGGCGATGGCGATCTTGTTCGGCGCCTTGCTGCTCGCCGGCTATTGGTTTATCTGGAAAGATCAAATGGAGGCGTTGGACCAATCGCGGCAAGAAGAGCAAAAGCTGCGCACGGAGTTTCTCGACAAGAAAAAACAGGCGCTGAACCTCGACCTGTATCGCGAGCAAGTGAAGGAAATCGAACAGGCGTTCGGCGCTTTGGTGCGCCAGCTACCGAACAAATCGGAAATGGACGCGCTGTTGACCGATATCAACCAAGCCGGCTTGGGCCGCGGCCTGGAATTCGAATTGTTCAAGCCCGCGCCGGAAACGATGCGGGACTTCTATGCCGAGTTGCCGATTACCGTGCGCATTACCGGCAGCTATCATGACTTGGGCCGGTTCGTGAGTGATGTGGCGCAGCTTCCGCGCATTGTGACGCTGAATAATCTCGCCATTTCCCAAGGCAAGGATGGCGTCTTGGCGCTGGACGCCGTCGCCATGACCTATCGCTATCTGGACGAAGAAGAAATCGCGAAGACCAAAAAGGCCGCGAAAGACAAGGGGGCCAAGAAGTGAGAAATTTCGCCGTATTGACCCTGGTTAGCCTGCTCGCGGCTTGCGGCAGCGGCGACGATCCGCGCGCCTTTGTCGCCGGCGCTGGCAAGGATTTGCGCGGCAAGGTGGAGCCCCTGCCCGAAGTCAAGCCGTATGAGCCCTTCACCTATGCCGCGACCGACCTGCCCGACCCTTTCAAGCCGCGCAAGCTTACCCCCCCACCGGGCGAGGGAAAAGGTGGCGGCATTCAACCCCCGCGGGACCATGCCAAGCAAATTTTGGAAAATTATCCGCTGGAAGGCTTGAAAATGGTCGGCACCTTGCAGCAAAACAAAATGACTTTCGCGCTGGTCAAAACGCCGGACAACAATCTTTATCGCGTCAAGCAAGGCAACTACATGGGCCAGAACTTTGGCATCGTCACCCAAGTCACCGACACCGAGATCAAGCTCACCGAAATCGTCCAAGACAGCGGTGGGGATTGGACCGAGCGCGCAACCACGCTCGAAATGTCTGAACCATCGGCCCAGCAGGCTCCGAAGAAATAGCAGAGGTACGCCATGAATATTACCCAACAACTTTATACCCCCTTCATCCGGATTTTCGCGGCCGCGCTTATGGTGGCGATATCGCTACCCGTTTCGGCGCAGGAAACTGCGCCCAACAACGGGATAACCGGGGTGGATTACACCGTTCAGCAGGGGGGCAAAGTCGTCATTACGGTGGGCCTGAAACAAGCGTTGCAAACCCCCCCGGCCGGGTTCACTGTCAACAACCCGCCGCGCATTGCCCTTGATTTCATGGATACTGCAAATCAATGGGGCAAAAACAGCCTCGTCATCAATGAAGGCGCGATGCGCAGCGTGAACGTGGTGCAATCGGGCGGCCGCACCCGCTTGGTGCTGAATCTCTCGCGCCCCACGGCTTATGAAACCCGCAGCGAAGGCAATCAATTTATTATCTCCCTCCAAGGCGGCACAGCGTCGGCGGTGGTTGCCAACAATACCGCGCAGTTTGCCGAAGCGAAGGACACCGCCGCCACGCACAGCTTGCGCGATGTGGACTTCCGCCGCGGTAAGAACGGCGAGGGGCGCGTGGTGGTCGATCTTTCCGACACCAGCACCGGCATCGACATTCGGCAGCAGGGCAAGAACCTGGTCATCGACTTTTTGAATACCGCCGTGCCGCGCAACCTGGAACGGCGCATGGACGTCACCGATTACGGCACGCCGGTCTTGACCGTGGATACGTTTAGCCAAGGCAAGAACGCCCGCATCACGGTTGAGCCGAAGGGCGAGTGGGAGCATTCGGCCTACCAAAGCGACAAGCAATTTATCGTCGACATCAAACCCCTCGTGGAGGATCCTTCCAAAGCCATCCGCGCCAAGAAATACACGGGCGAGAAGCTCTCGCTCAATTTCCAAAACGTCGAAGTACGCGCGGTGCTGCAAGTCATCGCCGATTTCACCGGGCTCAACATCATTACCAGCGACACCGTCACCGGCAACCTCACCTTGCGCTTGAAGGACGTGCCATGGGATCAGGCGCTCGACATCATCCTGCAAAGCAAGGGCCTCTCCATGCGCAAGAACGGCACCGTGGTGTGGATCGCCCCCTCGGATGAACTGGCCACCAAAGAAAAGCTGGAACTCGAATCCAAACAGCAGATTCTGGATCTGGAGCCGCTGCGTACGGAAACCTTCCACCTCAAATTCCAGCGCGCGGAGAACTTCGTCAAGGTCCTGACCGACGATAAGCAGCGCATCCTGTCCAAACGCGGCAGCGCGGTGATCGATCCGCGCACCAATACCCTGTTCATTCAGGACACCCCGACCAAGATGGACGAGATTCGCTTGATACTGGCCCAAATCGACGTGCCGGTGAAGCAGGTGATGATCGAGTCGCGCATCGTCGAGGCCACCGACTCGTTCAGCAAGAACCTGGGCATCCGGCTTGGGCTGCATGATTCCGGTGGCACGGGCTATCCTGTCAGCAGCGGCGGCAGCACCCGCCTGTCATTCGGCGGTCAAATTGAAGATCCTGGCTACCATACCGGCCAGGCGGCGGATGTGCCGACTTTTAATGAACAGCAGCTAAATGTAAACATGGCTGCCGGCGCCATCGGCGGCTTCCGCTCCGGTGCGCTGTCTTTTGTCCTGTTCAAATCCGTATTGGGGCGATTCCTGAATCTGGAGCTCTCGGCCTTGCAAGCCGACGGCCGCGGTAAAATCATCTCCAACCCGCGCGTGGTGACGGCCGATCAGATGGAAGCCACCATCGAGCAAGGCACGGAAATTCCCTACCAGCAAGCAACCAGCAGCGGCGCCACCAGCGTTTCTTTCAAGAAAGCGGTGCTCAGCCTCAAAGTGAAGCCGCAAATCACGCCGGACGACAACGTGATCATGGATCTGCGAGTCAATAAGGACAGCCGCGGCGCAGACACCGTTTCCGGCCCGGCCATCGACACCAAGCAGATCACCACCCAGGTGCTGGTGGAAAATGGCGGCACCGTGGTCATCGGCGGCATCTACACCGAGGATGAGCGCACCACGGTAACCAAGATCCCGGTGTTCGGCGATCTGCCCTTCATCGGCCCGCTGTTCAAGAATACGCAAAAGCGCGACGACAAGACCGAACTCTTGATCTTCGTCACGCCGCGCATTCTCAAAGATACCTTGAACTTGCGCTAAGCCGCGATCGCGGCTTAGCGGTAATTCCGCTAAAATTGCCCGTCTTATGTCTAAGACGGGCAATATTTTTTTGGTCGGCCTCATGGGCGCGGGCAAAACCACCATCGGCAAGCTGCTGGCGAAGCGCTTGCACAAGACTTTCATCGACTGCGATCACGAGTTGGAGCATCGCACCGGGGTTAAAATCCCGCTGATTTTCGAGCTGGAAGGCGAGGCCGGTTTTCGCGAGCGCGAGGTCGCGTTGATCCAGGAACTGAGCCAACGCGAGGACGTGGTGCTGGCAACCGGCGGCGGCGCGGTATTGCGCCCCGAGAACCGGGCGGCGCTGGCGCAAAATGGCACCGTGGTCTATCTCAATGCGCGGGTTGAAGACCTGTACGCGCGCACCAAGCACGACAAAAATCGACCCTTGTTGCAGACCGCCCATCCCAAGGCGAAACTCGACGAATTGTATCGGCAGCGCGACCCGCTCTATCGGGAAATCGCCGACATCATTATCACTTCCGGCCAGCAAAACGTGCACCACGCGGTGCGCGAAGTAGAGCGCCGCTTAAGCGAAACCAGCGCATAAGTTATACTCTTCTTCCATGCAAACCCTCACCGTCGCCCTAGGCGATCGCTCTTATCCCATACACATCGGCGGCGGGCTGCTGAATCAGCCTGAACTGCTCCTGCCGCACTTGAAAATTCCGCAAGCGGCGATTGTCACCAACACCACGGTCGGCCCGCTTTATCTTGAGCGCGTGCAAGGCTTGCTCCTGCAAAACGGGATCAAGGTGGTGCCGATCGTGCTGCCGGACGGCGAAGCTTATAAAAACAGCGCATCGCTCAACCAGATTTACGATGCGCTGCTGACCCATCGCATGGAACGCAAAGCCACCCTGATCGCGCTCGGTGGCGGCGTCATCGGTGATTTAACCGGCTTCGCCGCAGCAACCTATTTACGCGGTGTGCCCTTCATTCAAATTCCGACCACCCTGCTGGCTCAGGTCGATTCTTCGGTCGGCGGCAAAACCGGCATCAATCATCCCTTGGGCAAAAACATGATTGGGGCGTTCTATCAGCCGCAAGTGGTGCTGGCCGACACCGGCACGCTCAACACCCTGCCTGACCGGGAGCTCTGTGCCGGGCTGGCCGAAGTGATCAAATACGGCTTGATCCGCGATTTGCCGTTTTTGGAATGGCTTGAGGCCAATATGGAAAAGCTGCTCGCACGCGATCCCGCTGCACTGGGCTATGCCATCCACCGCTCGTGCCAAAACAAGGCGGAAGTGGTCGCGGCGGACGAGCGCGAAGCCGGCAATCGCGCCCTGCTCAACCTCGGCCATACGTTTGGCCACGCGATCGAAGCCGGCATGGGTTACGGCGCCTGGCTGCACGGCGAGGCGGTGGGCGCGGGCATGATCATGGCGGCCGATCTGTCGCGCCGCCTGGGCTGGCTGTCCGAGGCGGACGTGGCGCGCGCCCGGACGTTGATTCTCAAAGCCGGGCTGCCCGCCCTTGCCCCCGATTTGGGCTTTGATAAATACCTTGATCTGATGGGGCTGGATAAAAAAGTCGAAGGCGGCAAGA
>MEQN01000130.1:847-6997 GCA_001770235.1 Betaproteobacteria bacterium RBG_16_58_11 | reverse complement strand
ACGCGGAGCCCGCCCCCGCCGGCCGCACCGAGTTTCAGCGCGACCGCGATCGCATCATTCATTCCACCGCGTTTCGCCGCCTGGAATATAAAACCCAAGTGTTCGTGAATCACGAGGGCGATCTGTTCCGCACCCGTCTCACGCATTCGCTCGAGGTTGCCCAAATCGGGCGCGCCATCGCGCGCAGCCTGGGGCTGGATCAAGATTTAGTCGAAGCGATCGCGCTCGCGCATGACTTGGGCCACACTCCCTTCGGCCACACCGGGCAGGACGCCTTGAACGCCTGCATGCAAGACTACGGCGGCTTCGAGCACAACCTGCAGTCGCTGCGCGTGGTCGATATGCTGGAAGAGCGCTATGCGGAATTCGATGGGCTGAACCTGACATTCGAGACGCGCGAGGGGATTCTTAAACACTGCTCTCTGCCCCATGCCCAGCAGTTGGGCGAGATCGGCGAGCGCTTCCTGCACAAGCAACAACCCTCGCTCGAAGCGCAAGTGGCCAACCTGGCCGACGAAATCGCTTACAACAATCATGATGTGGATGATGGGCTGCGCTCCGGCTTAATCGAGCTGGATCAGCTCTCCCAAGTCACCGTGTTCGCGCGCCACCTGAATGAAGTCAAGCAACGCTATCCCGCGCTCAGCGGCCGGCGCGTCATTCACGAAACCGTGCGGCGCATGATCAACACCCTGATCACCGATCTGGTAGCCCAAAGCACAAAAAATATTGCCCTCACCAACCCGCGCTCGATTGACGACGTGCGCCGGGCACAGCCGCTGATCGGCTTTTCCGACACCATCCGCACCGAGCAGCGCGAGTTGAAGCAATTTCTGCGCACGCAGTTGTATCAGCATTATCGCGTCAACCGCATGAGCGGCAAGGCGCGGCGCATCATCAAGGCGCTGTTCGATGCCTTCATGCAAGACCCGAAACTGCTGCCGCCGCAATACCAGGATAAGGCCCGCCAAGACCAGGCGCGCGCCATCGCGGACTATATCGCGGGCATGACCGACCGCTATGCGATGAAAGAATATCGGCACTTATTTTCGGTGGAAGAGCTGTGAGCACCGCTGCCGCGACCAGCGTCATCCCCTGGCTGCCCACGACCAGCGCCCTGCAAGAGTCGGAAATCAGTCTTGCGGAGCAAATCGCCATGATGCTCCGGGTCGAGCGGCAAGTCGTGGTGCTCGCCACGGGTCGCGACACAGGGCGTATGGGTGGTTTTCTGGCTGATCTCACCCACGCCGTGTCGCAGCACGACTCGGTGCTGCGCATCAAAGCCGCGCTGGATATCCAGGAATTGTTTGTTGCACTCGCCGGTCAGCTCAATCTGCCGGTGCACGATTTAAGTCCGCTGCAACTCGCGGCCAAAGTCGGCGATCGGTTGCGCGAGGCTGCACCGCGCGGTGGTTTTGTGTTGTTATGCGAAGGCGCGCATCTATTCTCGGATGCGCTGCTGGAAAGCATTCGCCAACTGAGCAATTACCCCATCAATATCGTGCTGTGCGGTCACCGCCCCCTGTTGCGGCGGCTCGCCCGATCCGCGCTGAACCAGCGCGTGAATTACCGCTTGGAACTCGATACTTCGCCCCTCGCCACGCCGTTCAAATGGTTCGTCGTGCTGGCCGTGTTCGCCGGGCTCGCCTATGCGGGAACCGCTTGGCTGGCGCGCAAACCGGCACGCGAGCAAGAAATCATTCACCGCATCTCAAATACGCTCGACACCGCGCCGCAGCTTCAGCCCAGCCTCGCGTTGCTGCCCGCGCTGCCTACGCTCCCGGCAGTAATCAACACCGCGCCCGAGACAGATCAAGACGTTGCGCTGGTATTCGACCCCGAGTTACAGTCGCGGCCTAGCCAGCCGGCCAAACCTTAAATTCGCGGGCGCACACCGACCGAATTTACATCAGCACGATATCGTACTGTTCCTGGGTGTATTGCGTTTCGACTTGCAAGGAGATGGGTTTGCCGATGAAATCGGCGAGTTGTGCGAGGCTCTGCGATTCCTCGTCGAGGAATAAGTCGATCACCTGCTGCGAGCCCAGGATGCGGAACTCGCGCGCGCTGTATTGCCGCGCTTCGCGCAACAACTCGCGCAGGATTTCATAGCACACGGTCTGCGCGGTTTTCAGCTCGCCCCGGCCCTGGCAGGTCGGGCAAGTTTCGCATAAGACATGGGCCAGGCTTTCGCGCGTGCGTTTGCGCGTCATCTCCACCAAACCCAGCGTAGAGAAGCTGCTGACCGTCATCCGCGTTCGATCACGCGCGAGCGCTTTTTTGAATTCCTCCAGCACCGAGGTTTTATGCTCGGCATTTTCCATGTCGATGAAATCAAGAATGATAATGCCGCCGAGATTGCGCAAACGCAGTTGGCGCGCGATGGCATGCGCCGCTTCGAGATTGGTTTTATAGATGGTGTCGTCGAAATTGCGCACGCCAACAAAGCCGCCGGTGTTGACGTCGATGGTGGTCAAGGCCTCGGTCTGGTCAATGATCAGATAGCCGCCGGATTTCAGCTCTACTTTGCGCGAAAGCGCCTTTTCGATTTCATCTTCCACCAGATACAAATCGAACAAGGGGCGCTCGCCCTGGTAGTGCTCCAGGCGCGAGGCGACATTGCTCATGTAGTTGGCGGAAAACGATTGCAGCTTGCCGTAGGTCTCGCGCGAATCGACGATGATGCGCTCGGTTTCGTCCCACACGAAATCGCGCAGCACGCGCAGCGCCAAATTAAGCTCGTGGTACAGCATGGTCTGCGGCGCGGCGGTTTTGGCCTGCTCCACGATGCGGTTCCATATGCGCTGCAAATAATGAATATCGGCCAAGAGTTCGTGATCGGTGGCGGCCTCGGCGCTGGTGCGCACGATGAAGCCGCCCTTCACCTCGGACGGCATGAGTTGCTGCAGCTTGCCGCGCAGCAGTTCGCGCTCATGTTCATCTTCAATCCGCTGCGAGATGCCGATATGCGCTTCCTGCGGCAAATACACCAGCAAGCGGCCGGCGATGCTCATTTGCGTCGACAGCCGCGCACCCTTGGTGCCGATCGGATCCTTGATCACTTGCACCAGGAGGGTTTGCCCTTCGTACAACAGCTTTTCGATGGGCTTTTCTTCGCCCTGCTTTTGCTGCCAGATATCCGCCACATGCAAAAACGCGGCGCGATCCAATCCGATTTCCACGAACGCCGACTGCATGCCGGGGAGCACGCGGCACACGCGGCCCTGGTAGATGTTGCCGACCATGCCATAGCTGGAGGCGCGCTCGATATGCAGCTCCTGCACCACGCCTTGCTGCATCACCGCCACCCGCGTTTCCTGCGGCGTGATATTGATCAGAATTTGTTCGCTCATAACACCTGAATACCGAATGATTTAAGTAAGCGCGAGGCTTCGAACAGAGGCAGCCCCATTACGCCCGAATAACTGCCGTCGATGCGTGAAATAAACGCGGCGGCGAATCCTTGTATGGCGTAGGCGCCGGCCTTGTCGTGCGGCTCCCCGCTCGCAACATAATGCGCGATTTCGCCCGGGGCCAAACGCCGGAACGTCACGGCCGTTTCCGACCGCGCCAGCTTCAGCTTTCCCTCAAACGCCATGGCCACCGCCGTGATGACTTGGTGCGTGTGCCCGGAGAGCGCTTGCAGCATCGCCGCCGCCTCGGCGTCATTTTGCGGTTTGCCCAAAATGCGCCTGCCTAAAATCACCGCCGTATCCGCCGCCAACACCGGGTGTCGCTGCATGCGCCGCTCCACCACCCGCATCCACGCCACCTCGGCCTTGATCCGGGCAATGCGCTCGACATAGCCGGCGGGCGCTTCGCGCGGCAGGGCGGCCTCATTCACGTCCGGCGCCAGCACGCGGAATTTGATCCCGATCTGTTGCAGCAATTCACGCCGGCGCGGTGATTGCGAGGCCAGATAGATTTGTGTCGCTGCCGTCATAGTCATGCAAAAAGAAGGGGTGCCGCAGATGCGGCAAAGCCAACAAACCACCTCTGTTAGATGTTTAGGTGTGCGATGTCGAGAGCAAATGCAGCTTGGCAAAACAACCGATGAGCATGAGGCCCATGCCGCCCACAAACAGCGTCATGGTTTCAAACCCGGCCAGATGATAGTGGCCGGTGATACGCCAAATCCCGGCGGCGGCCGTCAAGAGCACGCCCAGCACACCCACACCCAGCCCCCCGTTTGCGATCAGCTTATTCATGTTTTCCCCCATCCCCGTTAGAAAGCTATGCCCACGAAAGCTTACCTTATTTTGCGGCGATTGCGCGCGAATCACGCGCCGCCAACTGCCGGTCGTGCAGCTTGCTTAACGCGGCCAAGGCAAGCACTGCGCCAAGAATGGCGAGCGCCATATCGGATTGCGTATCCCACTCATAACCCTGCGTGGCCAAAAACGCCACACCGGCATCGCCGGATGTGACCGCCACCCACCATTCTAGGATTTCATACAGCGCACTCAAGGCCAGACAGACGCTCAGCACCAAGAACACCAGCCAGCCGCGACCGCGCACCACATGAAGCCGCAATAAAATTTCCCGTGCCAGTATCGCCGGAATGAAACCCTGCGCCAGATGGCCAACTTTGTCGTAATTGTTGCGCTGCCAATGCAGCCACTCACTTAACCAATCGAACAGCGGCACCTCGGCGTAAGTGTAGTGCCCACCCACCATGAGGATCACACTGTGGATCAGCACCAGCCAATACGCGAGTGAGGTTAAGGGGAAGCGGCGATAAGTGGCGGCTAGCACCGCAAAGCCGATCAGCGCGGGTGCCACTTCGAGCAGCCAAGTGAACCCATCTTTCGGCGCAATGGCGGACCAAATCAGCGCGCCGAAATAGATGCCCAGCCACAGGATGCGCGAAGGATTACTCACGATGAGCTTACTCGCGGTGACCTTATTCACGGTGATAAGGATGGTTATGCAGAATGCTGTGCGCGCGATAGAGCTGCTCCGCGAGCAGCACGCGCACCATGCCATGCGGCAAAGTCAGGGGCGAGAGCGCCCAAATCAGATCGGCGCTTGCCTTGATTTCCGGCGCCAAGCCATCCGCCCCGCCGATGATCAAGGCGACGTTGCGCCCGCTGCCCAGCCAGACTTGCATTTTCTTTGCCAGCGCTTGGCTGGTTAAAGATTTGCCGTGCTCGTCCAGCACAATGCGGATGCAATCTTTCGGCAGCGCGTCTTCGATCCGCACGGCTTCCGTGCTCATCACTTGCTGCGCGGTCTTGCCGCAGTCGCGCTTGTCCGGCTTGATTTCCAAGAGCCGAATCCGCGCCTCGCGCGGCATGCGCTTCTGGTATTCGGCGAATGCTTCATCCACCCAGTTGGGCATGCGGGTACCGACGGCGGCGATGAGGAGGTCCATAAGATGAAAGGCTTTTTAGCCGCGAATTAACGCTAATTTTCGCGAATTTAAATCTGTGGTTTTCATTAGCGGAAATTAGCGTTAATTCGCGGCCAAGCAAGGTTTTCGTTTATGTTTCTTTAGCTGCGGCTTTTTTACGCACCGTCTTCGGCGCCGTCCACAACTCTTCCAGGTTGTAATACTC
Organism: Betaproteobacteria bacterium RBG_16_58_11; assembly: GCA_001770235.1. Lineage (GTDB taxonomy): Bacteria > Pseudomonadota > Gammaproteobacteria > Burkholderiales > Thiobacteraceae > RBG-16-58-11. Next base: position 1,439 of record MEQN01000130.1, on the reverse strand, counting down.
GCGCACCGCCGGGTGCATGACGTGCACGATGACGTGGCCGAGATCGACCAGCACCCATTCGCCGCTGTCTTCGCCTTCCACGCCCACTACTTCCGCGCCGGCTTCGCGCAGCTTGTCGGCGACGTTGCGCGCCAGCGCTTTGACTTGGCGTGACGATTCTCCGCAGGCGATGATCATGTAATCCGTCATCGAGGTGAGTTTTTTGACGTTCAACACGGTGATGTCGCTTGCCTTGATGTCTTCCAGCGCGGCGACCGCCGCTTTCTTCATGGTTTCAGGTGTCATTCGCTATACAGGTTGTTTTGGGAAATATAGTCCAGGGCCGCGTCCGGCACCAGGTAGCGCGGGCTTTTGCCTTGCTGCAAATCGGTGCGAATGTGCGAAGCGGAAATGTCTAACGGGGTGATGGCATAACTCAAAATATGCCCGGCGGGCGCTTTTGCCAAAGCGCTCGGGTCCTTCGTTTGGCGCGCGGCCAGCGCTTGCTGCAAGGCGGGCGGCATGCTGTCGGCCCAGCTTGATGGAGCAAATCCAGGGCGCTGCGCCACGGCAATATGCGCGCGATTAAACAAATACCGCCAGCGATGCCAAG
>MEQN01000130.1:0-833 GCA_001770235.1 Betaproteobacteria bacterium RBG_16_58_11 | reverse complement strand
AAAGCATCCGCGCCCAACAGCAAGCACAAGGGTTGGTACGGGCCCAACTCGGCACGCAACTCCGTGAGCGTATCCACGCTATAGCTGGGGCCGTGGCGGCGGATTTCGCGATCATCCACTTTGAACAGCGAGTTGCCTGCACACGCCAGCTTTACCATCTCCAAGCGCTGGCTTGCTGGCGCATGCGGCGCACTGCGTTGCCACGGTTCGCCTGCGGGAATAAAGCGCACTTGTTGAAGACCTAGCGCGCTCGCCGCTTCTTGCGCCAAGCGCAGATGGCCGAAATGAATAGGGTCGAAGGTGCCGCCGAAAATACCGATAGGGTTCAGAATTTAACCCCGCACTTGCCCGTCGCCGAGCACCACATATTTTTGCGAAGTCAGCCCTTCCAAGCCCACCGGGCCGCGCGCATGAATCTTGTCGGTGGAAATGCCAATCTCCGCGCCCAAGCCGTATTCGAAGCCATCGGCGAAACGCGTCGAGGCATTCACCATCACGCTGCTGGAATCCACTTCGCGCAGGAAACGCCGCGCCCGCGTGTAGTCTTCAGTCACGATGGCGTCGGTGTGTTGCGAGCCAAAGGTATTGATGTGCTCAATCGCTTGATCCAATCCCGATACCACGCGCACCGATAAAATCGGCGCAAGGTATTCCGTGATCCAATCCTCATCCGTCGCCACCTTCATCTGCGGCACGATGGCGCGCGAAGCGGCACAGCCGCGCAACTCCACACCCTTGTCGAAATAAATTTTCGCGAGTTTCGGCAGCACGCTTTGTGCCACGCTTTGTGCCACCAGCAGCGTCTCCATCGTGTTGCAGGTGCCATAGCGGCT
>MEQN01000129.1:5388-5564 GCA_001770235.1 Betaproteobacteria bacterium RBG_16_58_11 | reverse complement strand
CCACCGCGCGTTGCGCGCGCATACGATCGGCCAGGTCAGAAATATCGAGCGGCGTGTTGAGCAGCCACGGATAATTCGGCATCACCGACTCCGGCACCATGGAGCGCGGCGCAATCAAATGCTGCACCTGCCACTCGTTGGAGTATTTCTTGCCCACGCGCGCCAGATCCGGGCCG
>MEQN01000129.1:5278-5370 GCA_001770235.1 Betaproteobacteria bacterium RBG_16_58_11 | reverse complement strand
TGGAACGGATGGTCGTACTGCGATTCCGCCGCCAGGGAGTAATGGCCGTAGCGCACTGCTTCGTCCTTCAACGGGCGAATCATTTGCGAATG
>MEQN01000129.1:0-5218 GCA_001770235.1 Betaproteobacteria bacterium RBG_16_58_11 | reverse complement strand
GGGGCGAATGGTTTCTAGACCGGTTTTTGCATCCTTAGTGTTTTCAATCGTGCTTTTGATCAAGAACAGTGGCGCGATTTCCACCAGACCACCGATGCTGATCGCGATCATGGTCAACACCAGCATCAAGCCGACGTTGGTCTCGATCCACTCATGTTTGAAATTGAAGTTCATGCCGATTCCTTATCCCTTTTACGCGCCGGCTCTTGCCAGCTTCGCAGCGAGCTTGGCATCCAGTTCGGCCGATTCGCGCTTGGCTTGGCCGACCGTCATCCACACGTTGTACACCATGATAAACACGCCGCCGAGGAAGAACATGCCGCCGATGGCGCGCATGGCATAGAACGGCTTCACCATCTCGACCGTCTCGGCGAATGAATACTTCAGGTTGCCGAAGTCATCGAAGGTGCGCCACATCACGCCTTGGCCGATGCCCGATATCCACATCGCGATGATGTAGAGCAGGATGCCGATGGTGGCGAGCCAGAAATGCCAATACACCAGGCGCTGGCTATAGAGCTTGGTATCCCAGAGCTTGGGAATCATGTGGTAAAAGGAGCCGAAGGTGATCATCGCCACCCAGCCCAGCGCGCCTGAATGCACATGGCCGATGGTCCAGTCGGTGTAGTGCGACAGCGCGTTCACGTCTTTCAGCGACATGATCGGGCCTTCGAACGTGGACATGCCGTAGAAGGACAAGGCCACCGCCAGGAAGCGCATGATCGGATCGGTGCGCAGCTTATCCCACGCGCCGGACAGCGTCATGATGCCGTTGATCATGCCGCCCCATGAGGGTAGCAGCAGCATGATGGAGAAAGTCGCCGCGAGGGTGGAAGTCCAATCGGGAATCGCGGTCCAGTGCAAATGGTGCGAACCGACCCACATGTACAAAAAGGACAGCGCCCAAAAATGCACGATGGACAAACGATAAGAATAGATCGGCCGGCCGGCCTGTTTGGGCACGAAGTAATACATCATGCCGAGGAAAGCCGCAGTGAGGAAAAAGCCCACCGCATTGTGGCCATACCACCACTGCGTCATCGCATCCTGCGCGCCGGAGAACAGACTGTAGGATTTCATCGAGAACAGATCGACCGGCATCGCCAGGTTATTGAAAGTGTGCAGCAAGGCGGTCGCGAGAATGAAGGCGATGTAGAACCAGTTGGCGACATAGATGTGCGGCTGCTTGCGGCGCATCACGGTGCCGAAAAACACGATCATGTAAGCGATCCACACCACTTCGATCAGGATGTCGATCGGCCACTCCATTTCCGCGTACTCGCGGCCTTGCGAGAAGCCCAGAATGTAGCTGGTCGCGGCCAACACGATCACCGCTTGCCAGCCCCAGAACGTGAAGTTGGCCAGCGCATCGGAAAACAGCCGGGTTTGGCAGGTGCGCTGCACAATATAATAAGACGTCGCGAATAAGGCCGAACCGCCGAAGCCGAAAACCACCCCGCCGGTATGCACCGGGCGCAAACGGCCAAAACTGATATACGGGCTATCGAAATTCAGAAACGGCCAGGCCAATTCGGAGGCGATATACACGCCCGCCAACATGCCCACCACCCCCCACACCAGGGTCATCACCGCGAATTTGCGGACGACGTCAAAATTGTATTGTTCCTTGCTTGAGATGCTGACCGACGCCATGCTTGACTCCTGTGCTCGCCCCTCAAGGCAGGCTTGCAGACATAGGGGATAAATTTGTCTTGTTTCTTGCGGCTTTAAGAAAGTATATAAGTATATACTTAAATAGTATTTACCGGCAAGAAAGGCCGCGCCGGAAAATACCGGGGCCGCCTATTTTCCGGACAATAACTGATTGATATCGTGGACCATCGGAGCCACACCCCGGCCAAAGCCATACATCAGACGCAGACGGCCTTGGGGGTCGAATACAAAAGTGTTGGCGCTGTGATCCAAGGTATAGCCCAGCTTCGAGGCGCTGGCCTGCTTCTGATAAAACACCTTGAACGACTTCGCAACGATGGCGACCTCGTCTTCGGTTCCAGTCAATCCTAAAAAGGCCGGATTGAATGAGGGCACATACTGCGCGAGCACCGCCGGGGTATCCCGCTCCGGATCCAGCGTCACGAACAGCACTTGCACCTTGCCAGCATCCTTGCCTAATTGTTTGAGAGTTTGCGCCAACTCGCCCAGCGTGGTTGGGCAAACATCGGGGCAATGCGTATAGCCGAAGAAGAGCGCCACTGCCTTGCCATGAAAATCGGCCAAGGTGCGGCGGCGCCCGGTGTGGTCGGTGAGATTGAAATCCTTGCCCCAATCCACACCGGTGATATCGGTGCCCTGAAATGGGCTTTTGCTGGGCGCACTGGGGCCGCATCCGGCCAGCATCAAGCTCAGCGCAAGGCCAATAAACCCCTGAAAAACGGGCGAAATACGCATCGCCGTCCTTTCCGTGAATGAAATTAAAAGAGGACGGGATTATCCGGAGTTAAGCTGAGTTTGTCACTAACCCGAGGGGGCAGCGAGCAGGCGTTAAGCCGTGGTATTGATGTTCCGCCCGAGGTGGGGCGGCAAACCCGAAGTAGAGGGCGGTTGGGGAATGGCTTGAATCAAGGACAAGGCCGCCTGGGTTTGACTATCCAAGGCCTTTTTCAGCACGGCCACGCTCAATTCCTGAGCATTGGTGTTGTTGACCAAAGCATTAAGGCTATTTCCAGCTATTTCCATAATGGGTTCTCACCAAGCATCGCCACCTTTTAAGGTTAGCGGCCGCACCCAACTCGAATCAAGCGTAAGTCGAAGATTTTTTCTGGGGCGAGGTACGGTTAATCGTTGCCCTCTCTCCTTGCTCTTCACCCGCAAGGGGTACGCCGGTGGGTACCCCGCTGCTCTGCAGCGACCCTTCCGCAGTCCCGCAAGCGGGCGAGAGGGACTTAGGCTCGCTGCGCGAGTTTCACCTTATCGGACGATCAGCCATATCGTGACCGCCAGCCAAGCAACAAGCGTTATGGCCAAATGCGGATCCTGCACGGCTTCGCTCGCCGGATCTTCGCCTTGGCTATGCTGGTGCAACAGAAAAAGATAGCGGAACACACCATACATCACGAACGGCACGGTGAGCATCAACATCGACGTGCCATGCATGGCGATGGTTTCTGGGCTCAGCGTGTACAAACTGTAGCTCATGACGATGCATGCGGCGGTGATCGTGATCATCGGGTCCAGCAAGGCCGCAGTGTAATCGCGCAGCACTTTGCGCTGCCCAGTTTTATTGGTGTCCTCATTTCCCAATTCGGCGCGGCGTTTCACGAAACCGAGGAACAGCGTGAGCATCAAACCGCACAGCAGCAGCCACTGCGACGGCGGGATGCCGACGCCGCTGGTACCGGCCAGCAAGCGCAGCATGAAGCCGGCGGCGATGATGAACACATCCAGAATCACCACGCGTTTCAAGCCCAAGGTGTAGGCAATATTCATCAGACCGTAGAGCGCGAGCAACATCGTGACGAGGGGCGAAGCATAATAGCCGAGCACGCCGCCCGCCGTGCCGACCACGAGCGCTAAAGCCACCGCCGCGTTCAAGCTGACGCTGCCACGCGCCAAGGGCCGATTGCGCTTGCGCGGATGCTGGCGATCCGCCTCACGGTCGGCGATATCGTTCAATATGTAAACGCAACTCGACACCAGCGCGAAGCCGCCCGCCGCCGCGAACACGCGCCACACCATGCTCGCATCGCCCCAGGCGTGGCCGAATAACAGCCCGACGAAGACAAACAGGCTTTTCACCCATTGTTTCGGGCGCAGCAGACGAATCAATTCAAGTGGCGCGTTCATAGCTTCGATTTAGGCCGGCAAGTTTCATTCGGGAAATATCGCTCGCAAAAATAGCAGCTTTTCATCGGCAGGTAAGCCGGTACCGCATAGTACTTCTCCTTCACCCGCCGCAACACTTGGTCGCGATAGGAGGCGTAGTTAAAGCCTTGGCCCAGCACCAGATAAAACTTCGCGCCATGCAGCGTCAATTCGCTGAATTCGATCGATCTGAAATAGGGGCCGTAGCGCTCGAACACCGGCGGCTGCTTCAACAATACCAGGATATTTTTACCGTTCAACTTGCGAAAATCGGTCACGATATCATCATGCCGCGCATGCGAAGACGCTTCGCCGAACACCAATACATTGCTGCGCGCCGCATAGGACAAAATCGCCGCCATGGAATAGCCCTCGGACGCCAACACATATCGGTTGCTGTAGGCTTCCACCTGCTCCAGCAATTCAGCGGTCTTGAACATCAGCACCGCGCCGCGCGCATAAGGCGTGGCCTGCCACGCCGCCATCGGCATCAGCAAAATCACCGCAAACAACACGAGATGCGCGCCGGCGTAATAGCGCATGAAGCGCAGCAAACTCGCCAACTGCTCCCGGCTCAGCCAGTAGGCAAGGAGTGCGAACACAAAAGGATAAAACGACAACAGCCAATGCAGGCCGATGACTTTCACCAAGGAGAGCAGCGCGAACACCGCCATGGGCAGCGCGACGACGAAAGCCAGCAAACGGAAGCGCTCGTCTTTCAGCGCCCGGCCCAGACCCGCGCGCTGCTTGATCAGCCACCACACGGCCAGCGGCGTCATCAAATACAGATGGAGCAAGCCATACAGCAGTGGCTTGTGCAGCGCGACACCGGCATTCTCATGCCGGTTAAACACATTGAACATCACATTGGCCCAGCAATGGCCATAGTTCCAATACACATTGAGCGCAATGAAGGGCAAGGCCGCAGCGAACAGCCACACAAAATTTCGACTTTGCGCGCGCGCGCTGTAAGTGGCCGCCCAATACGCGATCAACGCCAAGCCGAGCAGCGCAGCGAAATATTTAGATAAGCACGCCAGCCCAAACGCCACGCCGGCCCAAACGAAATACTTGGTCTTGCCACTTTGCAGGGCGCGCGCGGCCAAGTACACCGTGAGGAAGCTGAAGAAGACCAAGCCGGCATCGGTGGTAATGATGAAGCCGAGCCAATTCATGGGCGACAGCAGATAGATCAGCGCGATCAGCGCCGCTTTTTCTTCGTCCCAACCGCGCAACAGCCGATACAAGCCATAGCCGATAAAACTGGTGAACAGCACCACCGGCAGGCGCAGCACCCATTCGGCATCAGACACGCGCAGCATCCATAGCCGATAAAACTGGTGAACAGCACCACCGGCAGGCGCAGCACCCATTCGGCATCAGACACGCGCAGCAT
>MEQN01000128.1:6432-6621 GCA_001770235.1 Betaproteobacteria bacterium RBG_16_58_11 | reverse complement strand
GCGGCCTGTTTTACGAGTCGCACCAGGCGCAATGGGCAGCGGGAGGGCGGCCGATGCTTGATTTGCTGCGCGAGCCGCAAGGCCGCTTATCCGAGCCGCGCGCGTTTGCAGCCGCGCAACAAGCAGCCGCCGCACAACAGCCGGTCCCCGTGTCCACGGCACTGGGGCAGCCGCCGAAAGTGGATCTGC
>MEQN01000128.1:5758-6426 GCA_001770235.1 Betaproteobacteria bacterium RBG_16_58_11 | reverse complement strand
TCCCGCTCGCCCCAGCGCTATCGAACCCAAGCAGTTCACAGGAACCGGTGCACCCGCAAACCGCGCCGCTGGTGCAACAGCAATTGGAGACGCTGGATCAACGCCAGCTCCTATGGCAAGGCCAAGTCTGGCCGGGGCAGGAAATGCGCTGGCAAATCGAGGAGCGGACGGCGCGCGAGGGCGAGCAGGACGCCGAGCGCGAATGGCAGACGCGGCTCGAGCTGAGCCTGCCGAATTTGGGGCAGGTGAGCGCCTTGCTCAAATTCACGCCGCAAGGCATTCGCATCGAACTTGCCGCGCCTGCGCCGGACACGGTGCAGGCATTGCAGTCCGCCGGCCCCTTGCTGAATCAAGGCATGGAGCGCGCCGGCTTGCGCTTGCTCGACATGAAAGTGGAAGCAGATGACGGATCAGCCTGAACAGCGCAAAACCGCCATCGCGCTGGCCTACCAGGATGGCATGCAAGCGCCGAAGGTGGTGGCGAAGGGGCGCGGCATATTGGCCGAGGCCATCATTCAGCGCGCGAAGGAGGCCGGGGTCTATGTGCACGAATCGCCGGCGCTGGTATCGCTCCTGATGCAGGTGGATATGGATCAGTACATCCCGCCCGAGCTGTACATGGCGGTGGCGGAACTGCTGGCGTGGCTGTATCAAATCGAACATGGCGG
>MEQN01000128.1:1482-5625 GCA_001770235.1 Betaproteobacteria bacterium RBG_16_58_11 | reverse complement strand
CATAGCTGCATCGCGCCGTATGTTGGCGGTTAAGGACAACACGAAAAGCAAAGGATATCCTCCTCGCCGCCTCCACCGTTATTTCATCCAGGTTCGGTAGCGCCGGCTTCCAGCCGGCATGCCGGCAGGGATGCCGGCGCTACAACTCGAATTCGCTAGGCCAGCGCCTGCAGCAAATCCGTTTCGATTTTCAGCACGGTTTTTTGATTCAACAGCCGGTCGTCGTCGGCGCGCAAGAGAAACGCATCTTCGGCGCGTTCGCCCAGGGTGTTGATCTTGGCGGTGTGCAGGTGGATGCCGTGCTTGAGCAGCACTTGCGCGATGCGCGAGAGCAGGCCGGGGCGGTCGCCCGCGGTGACCGACAGCAGGTGATATTGCCCCTTCTCGTCCGGCACGATGGAAACCTGCGGCTGGATCGGGAAATGCTTGAGCTGGCGCGAGACGCGTCCTTGCAGCGGCGGTTCGGGCGGGGTGTCTTCTGACAACCGTTGCGTCAGCTCGAATTCGATGAAGGACAAGAGATCGCGGTAATGCTGCGCGGAATCGCCCACATCCAGCACCAGGAAGGTGTCGAGCGCGTAGCGGTGCGGCGTGGTGTAGATTTTGGCATCGACGATGGTGTAGTTGATGCGTTCGAAAAAAGCGCAAATGCGCGCGAACAAATCATCGCGATCCGGCGTGTAGATCATGACTTGGATGCCTTCACCCTCGGGCGCGCTGCGCGCATGCACGACGGGACGCGCGGTGTGCGCCACGCTGTGTAAATGCCGCGTATGCCAAGCAATCTCGCGCACGGTATGGCGCAGGAAATAGCTGTCATCCAATTCGCGCCAAAATAACACCTGGGCTTCCTCCGGCACGGTTGCTTGGCGCAGCAGTTTGCGCGCCTCTTCCTTGCGCACTTCCATTTGCCGGTCAAGCGGTGCTGCGCCGCCGGTGAGCAGGCGTTGCGTGGCGCGGAATAAATCCTCCAGCAGCTTGCCTTTCCAGGCATTCCACACCTTGGGGCTGGTGCCGCGAATGTCGGCGACGGTGAGCAGATACAAGGCGGTCAAGCGCCGCATGTCGCCGACCCTGGCGGCGAAGGCGGCGATGATGTCCGGATCGGATAAATCCTGTTTCTGCGCGGTGGCGGACATCATCAGATGTTGTGAGATTAGCCACGCAACCAACTCGGCATCTTCCGCATGCAAACCATGCTCGCGGCAGAATTTGCGCGCATCTCGCGCGCCCAAGGCGGAATGGTCGCCGCCGCGGCCTTTGGCGATGTCGTGAAACAGGCCGGCGAGGTAGAGCACTTCCGGGCGTTCGAAATTGCTGATCAAGCGGCTGCACAGCGGATATTCGTGGGCGAATTCGGTCAAGGTGAAGCGGCGCAGATTGCGCACCACGAACAGGATATGTTCGTCCACGGTATAGACGTGGAACAGGTCGTGCTGCATCTGGCCGACGATGCGGCCGAAGGCCGGAATATAGCGCCCCAATACGCCGTATTGGTTCATGCGGCGCAGGGTATGGGTCAGCCCGCGCGGGGCGCGCAGGATGGCGAGAAACAGTTGCCGGTTGCGGGGATCGCGGCGAAATGCGGTGTCGATTTTTCCGGTGGCGCGGATCAAGCTGCGCAGTGTTTGCGCGCTCATGTCGAGCACGCCGGATTGTTGCTGCAACAATAAGAATGCTTCAAGCATCGCGCCCGGTTCGCGCTCGAATAGATCCGGCGCGCGCGCTTCCAGCATGCCGCGGCTGACGGCGAAGCGTGCATTGACCGGCTGCGGGCTTGAGCCGGTTGCGGGAATGGCGCGGCTTTTGAGATCGAGCAACAGGATTTTGTTTTTCAATCCGACGCGCTTGGCGGCGCGATAGTAATGCTGCATCAGGATTTCGGCTGCATTGCGCGTCCCGCGCGGGTTGAAGCCCAGTTCCTGCGCAAGCGCGGCTTGGTAGTCGAACAGCAGTCGATCCTCGCGCCGCCGCGCCAGAAAATGCAGGCGAATGCGCAGGTCGCGCAGTAAGCGTTCGGCTTGGCGGATCTCGCGCGCTTCTTCCGGTGCGAGCAGGCCTGCGTTGAGCAAGCCTTGCCACGAGGCGCCCAAACCCAATGCGCGGCTGATCCACAAAATGGTTTGCAAGTCGCGCAGGCCGCCGGGGTTTTCCTTGAGGTTGGGTTCCAGGTTATAGGCTGCGTCGTGAAAGCGCAGGTGGCGCTGCTGCTGTTCGAGCAGCTTCCCCTCCATGAAAGCACGGCCATCGAGCGCTTGATCGAGTGCATGTTGAAATTCGTGGAACAAGCCGGCGCTGCCATCGATCAAGCGTGCTTCCAGCAAAGTGGTCTCGACTGTGATGTCCTTGCGCGCTTCGATCAGGCACTCATCGAGCGTGCGCACGCTGTGGCCGACTTCCAGGCCGATGTCCCAGAGATAGGTGATGTAGCGCTCCAATACCGGCGCCTGCTTTGCATCCGGCGCTTGCTTGAGCAGCACCAGCAAATCGATATCGGAATAGGGAAACTGCTCGCGCCGGCCATAACCGCCGACCGCGAGCAAGGAGACATCCGGGGGGAGCCCGATTTCGCGCGCGGCGCCGGTCAGCACTTGGTCAATCAGTTGCGATAAGGCTTTCAGCAGCCGGGCAGGGTCGGGGCGCGCTAGATACTGTTCGTGCAGCCGCGTGCGATGCCCGGTGAGAAATTTGCGCCAGCGCGCCGCGTCCGGGAAACCGGCGCGGGCCGCAAGTTCAGGCATGCGCGTGCAGCGCCGCGGGTTTGGCGGGCATGCCGGGCGAGACGGTGAGCACCTCGTGGCCGGTCTCGGTGACCAGCACGGTGTGCTCCCATTGCGCGGATAGGCTGTGGTCTTTGGTGACGATGGTCCAGCCGTCGGCAAGCTGGCGAATATCGCGGCGGCCGGCGTTGATCATCGGCTCCACGGTGAAAATCATGCCCGGGACCAGCTTCACGCCGGTGTTGGGTTTGCCGTAGTGCAGCACCTGCGGCTCTTCGTGAAACTTGCGCCCGATGCCGTGGCCGCAAAATTCGCGCACCACGCTGTAGCCGGATGCTTCGGCGTGGCGCTGGATGGCATGGCCGATATCGCCCAAGTGCTTGCCCGGCGCGACTTCCTCGATGCCGATCCACATGCACTCGTGCGTGATCTCGCACAGCCGCTTGGCTTGAATCGACGCCTCACCCACCAAGAACATGCGGCTGGTGTCGCCATGGTAGCCATCCTTGATGACGGTGATATCGATATTGATGATGTCGCCGTTCTTCAGCTTTTTGGCCTCATTTGGCACGCCGTGGCAAATGACGTGGTTGACCGAGGTGCAGATCGATTTGGGGTAGGGCGTATAGCCTGGCGGCGCATAGTTGAGCGGCGCCGGAATCGTGTCTTGCTGCTTGACCATGTAATCGTGGCATAAGCGATCGACTTCCGCAGTGGTGACGCCGGGTTTGATGTGGGGCCCGATGTAATCCAGCACCTCGGCGGCGAGCTTGCCGGCGATGCGCATTTTTTCGATTTCGTCCGCCGATTTGATTGTGATAGCCATGCAAAGAGTAAGGAAATCCGAGGGTTATTGCGGGATTATAGCAGGGCGCAAAGCTTGGGCGGGAGGCTCCTGCGCATCAGGGTGATGTGCGGGAGAAAAGCAGGTTAGCTATTTAGTTTGAACTGGCCGACCAAGCGCTGTAATTCGCCGGCGGTTCCCGACAGGGTATCCGCAGCTTGCTTCACATGATGAATGCTCGCGGCGTTTTCTTCGGTCAGGCTGGAAATTTCTTCCATATTGCGGGCGGATTCCTCGCTGGCGATGGATTGCTCATTCGTTGCCGAAGCGATTTGGTGCGCCAGGGTTGTCACGCGCACCGCGGCCTCGATGACTTGATTCAGCGTGTCGTTGGTGGCGTGGCTGTAATTGGCGCCGTTTTCGACTTCGTGTTTGACCGTTTCCATCGAGCGCACGGAGGTGACGGTTTTGCTGCTGATGGTTTCCACCATATTGCTGATGTCGGCGGTGCTCAACGCGGTGCGCTCAGCCAGTTTGCGGACCTCGTCGGCGACGACGGCGAATCCCCGGCCTTGCTCGCCGGCGCGGGCGGCTTCGATCGCCGCATTCAGGGCCAGCAGGTTGGTTTGATCCGCGATG
>MEQN01000128.1:375-1390 GCA_001770235.1 Betaproteobacteria bacterium RBG_16_58_11 | reverse complement strand
CCTCCATGCTTCTGGCCATATTCCCCTTGCCATCCTCGACGATGGATTGGGTTTCGGCGGAAGCCTCGACCACGTTATGTGCGCCAGAGGAGATTTCGGTCACCGCGATGCTCATTTGCTCCATCGCGGCACTGACCTGCATGACCCGATCCGCCTGAGAGTCGGCGCGCTGAGTGACGCGGTCCGTTTCCTTGGACAAATCGGCTGATGAGGCTGCGACATCATCCGCGGCATGTTTCACGCCGCTGATGATGTGGCGCAATTGGTCCACCGTCTGGTTGATCGAATCCGCCATCGAGCCAAATTCATCTTTCTGGGGAATATGCGCCTTGACGCCCAAATCGCCCTGCGCCACATCATGCAGCACTTGGTTGAGCGTGCCGATATTGTGATTCAGCATGGTCACCAGCCGGATAACGAATGCCAGTAAGAGAATCAAGTTGACTCCACCCACGATGAGGGAGAGGGTGGTCAATTTTTTCCCTAAGGCTAGATTTTTTTCATAGGTCTTTTTAACCGCCGCTTCCTGCGCCGGGATCAATTGACCGATAGGCTTGAGCAGTTTGCGGTTGATCAGCGGCCACTCTTCCTGCAGCGGCGCCATGAGCGCGTCTTTGTTGTCTGCCGCATAGATTTTGTCCAGTTTCTCGAAAAAAGGGTCAATAGTGGCAATCTGCTTGTCGATTTTCTCGATCAGTTCCCGGTCTTGATCCGAAACCTGGATATCCGCCACCTTGCGCTTGAACTCGGCCCAGATTTGGGGAACGCGAGCGCGGGCTTCCTTCAAATGATCGCCTGAGCCCTTGATGGAAACCTGTTCCAGCGGAACCGCCACCAGCCGGAAGCGTACTTCCTTGAATACGGCGTCCATTTCTTGCAGCAGCGTCAGGGGTTGTACATTGTTTTCATACACTTCGGCCAAGGCGGAGGAGCCATGGCGGATCGAATAGACGTTCATTCCTACCAATATCAAAATGATGACAACAGTCATGACGGCAACGCCGATCAATTGAAA
>MEQN01000128.1:216-358 GCA_001770235.1 Betaproteobacteria bacterium RBG_16_58_11 | reverse complement strand
TCAGCATGTTGTCTCTGCTCCTGCTCCGATCTTCTCAATGGCCGTAGCGCTTCATTTTTCGTGAAAACGGGTTTATTTCGAAGTTTCCACACGCCCGGCTTTTTTATTAACGGCAGAATGCGCTGAATCTTTAGCGGTTTCC
>MEQN01000128.1:0-147 GCA_001770235.1 Betaproteobacteria bacterium RBG_16_58_11 | reverse complement strand
GGGGATTTGCCAAGTCGCCGAAGCGGCAGGCAAACCTTCTCTCCGGGTTAAATCCGGCTTGCCCACTCTGGGCGATATTTGGGAAAATGCCTATAAGGTTGAATGGATTAGCCCAGGCGTGCTATGATACTGGGCTTCATTCCGGCG
>MEQN01000127.1:11992-17256 GCA_001770235.1 Betaproteobacteria bacterium RBG_16_58_11 | reverse complement strand
TGCGCCTCGATAGAAATCGTGCGATATCCAGCGCCCTCCGCCATTCGCTTGATCTCATTCAGCAGCACAGTTTTGCCTACCCCGCGTAAGCCAGTTAGCAGCATGCTTTTCTCGGGCTTTTTCTGCTGTACTCTGCCCAGCAGAATTCGCGCCTGTTCAAGAATTGGGTCTCGCCCCACCAACTCGGGGGGTGGCGAGCCAGCACCAGGTGAAAACGGGTTTTTGATGGGATCCATGGTGTTTTATACCTATTTATATCCATTTATACATGAATCTGATAATAAATCAGTATAAAGTCTCACGCAACCCTGAACGCCAGCGCCAGCAGCTCTTATGCAAGCCGCGCCCGCAAGCGCTCGACCGCATCCGTTTGCTCCCAAGAAAACTCGCTACGCCCAAAGTGACCATAGGCTGCGGTCTGCCGATAGATCAAAGACCAATGGGGTCAGCTTCGCATTATATTTGCGGGGACAATTTGTGGCGTACCACTGCTTCCCCGCAATCCCCCCTATACCAGCAGCCCACGCAATTCCTGATAATCCGGGAATCGCTCATCAACACTCAGCAGTTGCGCTTGATGTTCAACGGCCGTGGCGATGATGATGCGATCAACCGGATCCTTGTGATGTTCGGGCAGTGACACAGCGCGCTCGGCGATTGATCTTGATACCGGAATAATCGCCACGCCATTTTCCTCGACTTGATCGAGCCAGCCGGAGACGGGTAACTGAAGAACAATCCGTCCGTGCGCCACAAGCCACGCCATTTCCCAGCAGGTCATCGCCGAAACGGCCAAAGTTTCAGCCGTTTCGATGGCATCAATCTGAGCTTGTCCAAGCTTGTCAGGTGTGCGATTGACCCACCAGTAGAGGGCGTGGGTGTCGAGGATGAGCATCAGGACAATACTTCCCAGTCGCTTTCCGGCGGGCCGCTGAGTAGGTCACCTTTCTCTTCTCCCAATCCTGCCAGCGCAGGCGGTGGTGTGCGGCGTCCGGCTGGTTTGGTTGATTCCCACAGCACGATGACGCGCGCGTTCTCGGCATGGGCAGGTAGTGCCGCATCCTGTATGACAAGGCGGTGATCCTCAATGGATGCCGTTGTTTCAAGTGCTAACATGGGCGTGCCTCCTTCGATGCTGATTCACGATATGCGGTGATTGTACAACATCATCTTGGCGTGGCGTGGCGCCCTCTCTGGCGCAATCGTGGCGCCAGGGGCATCGTGGCAAAACGCCATATCCTCCCCACCAGCCAAATCCGGTGCAATACCCTTCGGTTATTGTGCCCGCGGGCTTATGCAAGTTGCGACCTAAGGCGCTCCACCGCACCTGTCTGTTCCCACGAAAACTCACTGCGCCCAAAATGCCCATAGGCTGCGGTCTGCCGATAAATCGGACGACGCAGGTCCAGCGCTTCGATGATGCCGCGTGGCGTGAGATCGAATACGGCGCGCACTGCCGCTTCCAGCCGCTCATCCGCCACGCTGCCGGTGCCGTGGGTATCGACCAGCACCGACACCGGCTCGGCCACGCCGATGGCGTAGGCGATTTGCACCGTGGCGCGGCGCGCGAGCTTGGCGGCGACGATGTTCTTGGCGATGTAGCGCGCCATGTAGGCGGCCGAGCGATCCACCTTGGTGGGGTCTTTGCCGGAGAAAGCGCCACCGCCGTGGGGGCAGGCGCCGCCGTAGGTGTCAACGATGATCTTGCGGCCGGTGAGGCCGGTGTCGCCGTTGGGGCCGCCGATCTCGAACGGGCCGGCTGGATTCACCCAGATGCGGAACCCCGGTGTGCGCAGGTCCTTCGGCACCAGCGGGTCGATGATCTCGCGCGTGATTTCCTGCGTGACCCAGGCCGGGTCGAGGCCGCGTTCGATCTGGGTGGAGATGACGACGTTATCGATGCCGGCCACGCGCTTGTCTTCATACACCACGGTGACTTGGCTTTTTGCATCGGGGCGCAGCCAGGGCAGCGTTCCGGCGTGGCGCAGCTCGGCCAGCCGTTTCACCAGACGATGCGCCAGCCAAATCGGGTAGGGCATCAAGTCCGGCGTCTCGTCGCAGGCGTAGCCGAACATCAGGCCTTGATCGCCCGCGCCGATGATGCCGCCGGCGAGCTCCACGCCTTTGTGAATCTGGAACGACTGGTGGTTGAAGCGCACATGCACATCGCAGTGATCCGGATCGATGCCGGTCTCGGCGTCGCGATAACCGATATCGCGCAGCACTTGACGTGCTATGCCTTCCGCGCGCTGTTGGATTTTTTCGTAGAGCGCCTTGTCGATGGTTTTGAATTCACCTGCGATCACGACTAAGTTATCGGCGACCAGCGTTTCGCACGCCACTTTGGCGGTGGGTTCCTCGGCGAGAAAGGCATCCAGGATGGCGTCCGAGATTTGATCGGCAATCTTGTCGGGGTGTCCTTCCGAGACCGACTCGGAAGTGAAGAGGTATCGACGTGGCATTCAGTGCTCCCTATTTTTATTGGAGATTGGGGTAGGGCGCGCCTTATTCGTCTTCATCCTCATCCATCTCTAATTCATCGTGCGTGTCGATGAGTTCTTGAACATCATCCACAAGCATACCGCTGCCACTATTGTAATTCTCGATGGCCTTGGAAGAGAGTTGCAGCACCTCGGCAGCAACATGCTCGGATGCAAACTGATTGATCTTTTGAAACAGGGTTTCCATGAATTGCGCAAAAGTGATGTCGTCGTCGATGGTTTCGTAAGCGTCATCCAATGCGTTTTGCGCAATGGCTTCGAAATATTCTTTAACGGAATTGATTGCTTGTTCATCTAAATTCATTGCGGCCTCACTCTTGTATTCATTCATCCGTTGCCGGTAGGCGTATTAAATATTGCCCCGATTTTTCATCGCGCACCACCGTCAGCAAGTGTTTATTTTGTGCGTCCTCGACTAACTCCTTGAACGATCGATAGTCATAGGACGATTCGGTAAAGCCCGGTTTGCGCCGTTGCATCGTGGTCTTGACTAGTGAACCCCAGATCTTTTCATCCGAGCCGCGTTCTGCGATCAGCGCCTCTACCGTCTCCACAATAAAATCCAGCGCTTCCTGGCGTTTATCGGGTTCGGCCTTCGGGGCAGTGGATTTTTTATCCTTCGATACTTCTTTCGCGGGCGCCTTCCTGGCCTTGCGCTTTTGTTTGGCTTCTTGCTCGCGCACCAGGTCGTCGTAAAAAATGAACTCGTCGCAATTAGCGCTGAGCAAATCTGAAGTGGAATCTTTCACACCGATACCGATGACGTGCTTGTTGTTCTCGCGCAGCTTGGAGACGAGCGGGGAGAAATCCGAGTCGCCGCTGATGATGACGAACGTATCCACATGCGATTTGGTGTAGCACAGGTCCAGCGCATCCACCACCATGCGAATATCCGCCGAGTTTTTCCCGGATTGCCGCACATGCGGAATCTCGATCAGCTCGAACGCCGCTTCGTGCATGGTGGCCTTGAATTCCTTGTAGCGCTCCCAGTCGCAATAGGCTTTCTTCACGACGATGCTGCCCTTGAGCAGCAGACGTTCCAGCACTTTCTTGATGTCGAATTGCGCATACTTGGCGTCGCGCACGCCTAAAGCAATATTTTCAAAATCGCAGAATAACGCCATGTTGGTGATTTCTATTTGGCCAGCCACGTCTTGCTCCTTACTTATTAAACATCAGTCTAATTACTATAGCTTAATGGTGCTAGCTCAAGCATTTCAAAGCCTCTCGCCCCTTGTGGGACTGCGGAAGGGTCGCTGCGCAGCAGCGGGGACCCACCGGCGTACTCCTTGCGAGTGAAGGGGTGGGGGAGAGGGGTGCGCGGCAGACGCACGGATATCACCCTCTCCCCAACCCTCTCCCATCCAGGGAGAGGGCTTAAGCGTATAGCCTAATCAGCGCGCAACTTAATAAGGAGCAATCACGTTTTGTTTTTCAGCCTATCCTTGAGATCGGCAAAAGGATTGAAGGTGGCGTGTGTTTCGGTTTTACCGCCATCGGTTCGCCCCGCTGAATCCTTCAGCTTGGAGTGCTCATTCTCATGGCAATAAGTGCAGAGCAATTCCCAATTGCTGCCGTCGGCGGGATTGTCGTCGTGGTTGTTATTCTTGTGGTGCACTTCCAGCAGTTGCAGCGACTTGTGGTCGAAGCTGCGCGCGCAGCGGCCGCACACCCAGGGGTAGAGCTTAAGCGCTTGCTCGCGATAACCCAGCGCGCGCTTGTCTGCCTTCTGCCGCGCTTCCAGGATCACTTTATCTAATTTGCCGGGATCTTTTGCCATTGGTGCCTCGTTTGGGGGATACAAGAAAACATTTCACCACGGAGGACGCGGAGTACACGGAGGAATTCAAAATCGAACTAATGTCCCACTAATATTCTTGCTCTGGTTTTACTCCGTGTCCTCTGTGTACTCCGTGGTAAAAAATTTTAACGCACCGCGAGCCGCCACAGCGATGTGATCTCCGCCGCGCGTGCCGCGTGCAGCGGGTCGGTTTCATCGGCGGCGCGCGGGTGATGCGGCCGCACATCCATGCGGCCCACTACTTTCAAGCCCGCCGCATCGATCGCCGCCAGCAACTCATCTCGGGTGCGTAGGCCCAAGTGTTCGGCTAAATCGGAGAGGATCAACCAGCCTTCGCCCTCCGGCGTCAGGTGCGCGGCCAGGCCGCTGAGGAAGCCGTGCAGCATGCGGCTCTCGGGATCGTACACCGCGTGCTCGATGGGCGAGCTTGGCCGCGCCGAAATCCACGGCGGGTTGCACACCACGAGGGGCGCTTGGCCCTCGGGAAACAGATCGGCCTGCACCACCTCCACGCGCTCGGCCAAGCCCAGCCGCGCGATATTCTCACGGGCGCACGCCAGGGCGCGCGGGTCTTGATCGGTGGCCACCACGCGCTCAACGCCACGCCGCGCCAGCACCGCGGCGAGCACGCCGGTGCCGGCGCCAATGTCAAAGGCCAGCGTGGTGGCGGGCAAGGGCGCTTGGGCAACCAGCCCCACATACTCGCCCCGCACCGGCGAATACACGCCGTAGTGCGGATGGATGCGCGCCCCCAGCGCCGGGATCTCCACGCCCTTTTTGCGCCACTCGTGCGCGCCGACAATGCCCAGCAACTCGCGCAGAGAAGTTATGGAAATCTCGCCGCCCTCGCCGTAGGCTTCGCGGCATGCTTGTTTAAAATCGGGCGCGCGCCGCAGGGGGATGCCGAAATCGCTTTCAAGCGGAATCAGCAGCATGGACAAAGTGCGCGCGCGCTGGGACTG
>MEQN01000127.1:5008-11961 GCA_001770235.1 Betaproteobacteria bacterium RBG_16_58_11 | reverse complement strand
GGGGTTGGGGCCGGTTTGTGCGGCTTGTGGTCGGCGCGCCGTGCCATGGCCTGCAGCAACTGGCGCGCATTCTGAAAATCGCCGCGCCACAGCATGGCCGTGCCCTCGCAGGCCAAGTGGTAAGCGGCGTCAGCCTTCATCTGATCATCGGCGATCACCACGCGCTTGGGCGGCAAGGCGCCGCGCTCCGAGCGCCAGCGGGCGGAGTGAACGGCGTCTGCTTCGGTCCAACTAATTATTGAGTGGGTGCTCACGCTGATGCTTTAGTGTGTGATTGGCTTCCAGCCTGGGTGGTCGAAATAGGCATCATATTTTTCCAGCGCACCGAGCGCCTTCACCGCGCCTGTTTGGCGCTTGGCGCCTTTCATTTTGCCTTGCATCGCCTCCACCCCGCTCAGTAGGTCGGCGATGATCAGGTGCAGTTGCGCATCGGCTTGCGGATCGAGCTTGCAGTTGGCCACGATGTAGGCCACCTGATTGTTCGTTTTTTGTGCGAGTGCGTTGTACTTGGCGCTGGATAGTTTGTTCGTATGAATGGTCGGCAAAGCGGCGGCCATCGCCGCGCGAATGCTCTCCATGCCCTTGCGCAGCGGCGCATCGGTCGCCCATTTCTTGCCGTCGTTCAGCTTCAGCATGCTTGGGCTGGCACCCGGTTCATGTTGGTGCGTGCCGATTTCAGCGGCAGCGAGGCTGGTTGTAATATGACTGAGCGTGAAGGTGGTGAGCGCCAGCCATTTCCAGAAGCTATTTGTTGTATTCATGAGTTCATTTCCCGCTTGTATCAAACCAGCACTTGGCGCGTCTCGACAAAAAAACGATGGATCTGCTGCTCTACTTTCGGATCGATCATCACTTCGGGCCGCTTGCCATTCGGACAGGCGAGTCGTGGCGTGGTTCCGAATAGGCGGCAGATCAGCGGACGCTCTGCATAGACTTGGCAACCCTGCTCGCCCAGGTGCGGGCAACTGAGACCGGCCAGCGCCGCCTCGTGCGCCGCATCGCTTTTGACGGGCAGCCTGGCCATCTCTT
Organism: Betaproteobacteria bacterium RBG_16_58_11; assembly: GCA_001770235.1. GTDB lineage: Bacteria > Pseudomonadota > Gammaproteobacteria > Burkholderiales > Thiobacteraceae > RBG-16-58-11. Next base: position 10,932 of record MEQN01000127.1, on the reverse strand, counting down.
CACTTGAGGTGGTAACCGGCCCGCAGCAGTCGTGGCAGCCGGGGGTGCACTCGAAGCTTGGAATGCGCGTTCTGAAAAAACGGATTAGTTGGCTGTTTTTGGTCATTTGATGTAGCCCTCCGGTCGGTAAACGGCCGTTAGAAGGGCATAGTAGAGCAAGCCGAGCGGCTTAGCGACAGCGCGTTACATCGCTGTCGGCAAGGCGGCGCACGTAGGTTCCCGCTTCGCGGCCGATGCGAAATATATTCAACGTGCACCCGCCGTTGTATTGCTCGAGCTGCGCTTCGTAATTCATGCCTTCTTTGGGATTGAGCACGAAGCGTTTGCTGCACTTCCCATAGGCCCACTTGGCCCCGCTGGGCCCTGGCCCATGGGCGGCTTTCATTTGCGCGGCGAAGGCTTGCCCGCTGCGGATCGTAATTTCGCTGGCGTTGGTTCGGGAAGACAGGTCGCTCAAAGGCATGCCGACGCTGCGGCCTTGACCGGTCTCGTTGCGCAGCGCTTCTCCGACCACGGCAATCGTCGAGCCGGGGATGCTGTCGCAGCGCGCGTCATCCAGCACGTGGATTTCAGTCTTGTTGCCGGGAAGCGAAACGAAGCGCAAATTGGCCGTCGGCCCGGAGAGCGGTGGGGTGTAATGCGTACAGCCTTGCAAGGCGAGGATGATGAACAAGAATAGAAGTTGTGATGAGCGCATACAGACTCCAGACGATTCCAGCTTGACGGCATTTGAATAAACTATACGTCGGTTCAATATAATTCAAGATTACCAAAAAATAAGGGTGGCCGTGGGCCACCCTTAATCTCACGGCTTTGCTATTTGCTTATTTGACTTTGGGGTCCGGCTCGCCCTTGTCGTAACGCTTCTGCATTTCTTCCAAGTTGAAAACCTTCTTGAACTTGCTGGCTTGGCCGGCCGCGTCGAGGGTTGGCGCCTATGTGGCGCCCAATCTGGCGATGGATTTCTTGTAGGCGCCAGTGAAGCAACGCTCGGTGAGGCGCGTGTCCCCCAGTTCGTAAAGGGGCAGCCATTCTCTCGGTATGCGGCTGATCTTGAGGTGGCGCTCGATTTCGCTGGGCGAAACTCCTTGAGGGAACTGGCCGGCAAAATTCAGCAGGTCTTGCATGGTTAGTTTATGTGTATGATTTTATTGGTGTTTAAAATAATCTAACCAGTTTCAGGGGAGATTATTGAGCAGATTCTCGGTAAAGGGAAAGTGGGTAGGGGCGCAGAGATGGTCTCGGGTATTCGTATAACCGGACATGTAACAGGACTTATATTGTTAAAATATTATTTTTTTATTGTGTTTTATTATTGATAATAAAGCACTTTTTATTTATCATAAAGCGGACATATATTTGGATATATTCCCGGACATGATGGACTCTCCAGATCGTGATGAAGAGGTCTCGCTGATGATGCCCATGCGGATCGCCGAGGCGTCGCGGCATCGCCCGGCGCTGACCGATCTCGTGGTCGATCTGACTGCAAAGTCATCGGGCTTCCGGCGGAGTCTCCCGCCTGGCGTTTTGGCCGCTTTGGCCGATCTGGTGCGGGCGATGAATTGCTATTACAGCAATCTGATTGAAGGCCATGACACGCACCCGGTTGATATCGAACGCGCCCTGAAAAACGATTACAGCGAAAACGCCGAGAAGCGGAATCTGCAACTGGAGGCTCAAGCGCATATCGCGGTGCAGCAGTGGATCGATGCGGGTGGCTTGCGTGGGGGGCGTGCCGTGACGGTGCAGGGGGTGCGTGAAATTCACCAACACTTCAGCGCATTGTTGCCCGATGAACTGTTGTGGGTGGCGGACCCCGATACGGGGGAGCGTTTTCGTGTTGAGCCGGGATGCTTGCGCGCGCGTGATGTCACGGTAGGCAGCCATGCGCCGATCAGCCCCGGCGCGCTGCCCAGATTCATGGCGTACTTCGAGCAGGCTTTTTCCGGCTTGGGCAGGGCTGAAACCATTATCTCGGCCGCGGCGGCGCATCATCGCTTTCTGTGGATTCACCCCTTCCTGGATGGCAACGGACGCGTGGCGCGACTGATGTCGCATGCAACCCTGCTTGAAGCGCTGGATACCGGCGGCGTGTGGTCCATTGCGCGCGGTCTTGCGCGGAATGTGGCGGCGTACAAGGATCATTTGTCGAAATGTGATTTGACGCGCCGCAATGACCTGGATGGGAGGGGAAATCTGAGCGAAGAAAGCCTGGCGGCATTCACTCAGTTCTTTCTCGAAACCTGCCTGGATCAGGTTCTCTTCATGGAAGACCTGGTGCAGCCGGACCGCTTGCGCGCCCGTGTCCTGCTGTGGGCCGAAGAGGAAACGCGGCTCGGTGCGTTGCCTGCCAAGGCGGGCGCAATTCTCGAGGCGATTCTCTATCGCGGCGAATTGCCTCGCGGCGATGTGGCAGGGATTGTCGGTACTGGCGAGCGGCATGCAAGGCGCGTCGTGGCGGCGCTGGTGGATCGCAATGTGCTGGTTTCCGCCAGTTCGCGCGCGCCCCTGCGCCTGGCTTTTCCTGCGGTGCTGGCGTCGCGCTGGATGCCGGGGCTGTTCCCCGAGCAGCGCTGAGCGCACCAAACAAAAAGGGCGGCCCGATCACGAGCCGCCCTTTTTTCAGGCTTGAAACCTCGGTCGCTTAATTGACTTTCGGATCCAGCTCGCCCTTGTCGTAACGCTTCTGCATTTCTTCCAGGTTGAACACCTTCTTGAACTTGCTGGCTTGACCGGCCGCGCCGAACGCTTCATAGCGGTTTTTGCAAATGCCGCTCATGCCCTTGGTGGCTTCCTTGAGGAACTTGCGCGGGTCGAAGTTGGATTTGTTTTCCGCCAGGTGCTTGCGAATCGCGCCGGTGGAGGCCATGCGCAGGTCGGTGTCGATGTTCACCTTGCGCACGCCGCTCTTGATGCCTTCCACGATTTCGGAAACCGGCACGCCGTAGGTCTGGCCCATGTCGCCGCCGTAGCTGTTGATAATGGCGAGCCAATCTTCCGGCACGGAAGAGGAGCCGTGCATCACCAGATGCACATTGGGGATGCGGGCGTGGATTTCCTTCACGCGGTCGATGCGCAGCACTTTGCCGGTGGGCTTCTGCGTGAATTTGTATGCGCCGTGGCTGGTGCCGATGGCAATGGCCAGGGCGTCCACTTTGGTTTTCTTGACGAAGTCGGCGGCTTCATCCGGGTCGGTCAGCAACTGGTCGTGGGACAGTTTGCCCTCGGCGCCGTGGCCGTCTTCTTCACCGGCCATACCGGATTCCAGGGAACCCAGGCAGCCCAGCTCGCCTTCCACGGACACGCCGCAGGCATGCGCCAACTCGGCTACTTTGGCGGTGGTGGCAACGTTGTACTCATAGCTGGCGGGAGTCTTGGCATCATCCATCAGGGAGCCGTCCATCATCACCGAGCTGAAGCCGGACTGAATGGAACGGAAACAAATGCTGGGCGATGCGCCGTGATCTTGGTGCATACAGACCGGGATGTGCGGATACATTTCAATCGCGGCCAGAATCAGGTGGCGCAGGAAGGGCTCGCCCGCGTAGGAACGCGCGCCGGCGGAGCCTTGCAGAATCACCGGGCTGTCGACTGCGGCGGCGGCTTCCATGATCGCCTTCACTTGTTCCATGTTGTTCACGTTAAAAGCCGGCAAGCCGTAGCCGTTTTCGGCGGCGTGGTCGAGCAACTGACGCAGGGAAATTAAAGCCATGACACTCTCCTTAAATAAAAACTCAATAATCTATTCTAGCTACTGGGCAGGGGAAACCTGCCCCCAGCCACATTATTTCTTGTGATCGCCTACCCGTACTAACTTCATGGTATTGGTGCCGCCGGTTTTGCCGATCGATTCACCATAGGTCAGCAGGATTAAATCGCCTTCGCGCACGGCGCCTCGGCGGCGCAGTTCGTCTTCGGCTTCGATCAACAACTGTTCCCGATCTGACGTTGTGGTCTTGAAGTTGACCGGATACACACCGCGAAACAGGGTCAACTTTCTACGGGTTTCGACTTCCGGTGTCAAGGCGTAGATCGGTACATCGGTATTCATGCGCGACATCCACAGCGTGGTCGAGCCGGATTGCGTGAGCGCGGCAATTGCCTTCACATTCACGTGGCTGGCGGTGAACATGGCGGACATGGCAATGGTCTCGTCGACACGCTCGAAATTTTTCTTCACGGAGTACTGGCTCATGAAGGAAGTGTCGGCTTCCTTCTCCGCCTCAGTGCAGATGCGATCCATGGCTGCGATGGTCTCGATCGGATATTGTCCGGCGGCGGTTTCGGCCGAGAGCATCACCGCGTCGGTGCCATCCAGCACGCCGTTGGCCACGTCGGATACTTCGGCGCGGGTCGGGATCGGACTGTTGATCATCGATTCCATCATTTGCGTGGCGATGATGGCCAGCTTGTTTTTCTGGCGCGCCATACGAATCATTTTTTTCTGCAAGCCGGGCACGGCGGCATCGCCCACTTCCACGCCCAAATCGCCGCGCGCGACCATGATGCCATCCGAGGCGTCGATGATTTCTTCCAGCGCGACAATGGCCTCGGCGCGTTCGATCTTGGCCACGAGCAAGCCTTTGCCTCCGGCGGCGCGCAGCAGATCACGGGCGCGCTGCATGTCGCTGCCTGCACGCGGGAAAGACACCGCGATATAGTCGGCTTTAAACGCCGCTGCGGTTTTGATGTCCTCCATGTCTTTTTCGGTCAGCGCAGGCGCCGATAACCCCCCGCCTTGGCGGTTGATGCCTTTGTTGTCCGACAAGGTGCCGCCTTGCAGCACTTTGCAGAAAATTTCCGCGCCTTTGACGTCTTCCACCCACAAAGTGATGCGGCCGTCGTCGAGCAACAGCGTTGCGCCGCGCGCTACATCCTTGGGCAAGTCTTTGTAATCGAGTCCGACGCGCTCCTGGTTGCCGAGCGCGCAGTTGGCGTCGAGAATGAAGCGGTCATCGTGATTGATCTGGATTTTTTGGTTTTCGAATTTTCCGATGCGAATCTTCGGGCCTTGCAGATCGGCCAGCACACCGACCGTCTTGCCGCGTGCGCGCGCAAGGGAACGAATCATTTCGGCGCGGCGGATATGGTCTTCTGCCTTGCCATGAGAAAAATTCAGGCGCACGACATCCAAACCAGCCGCAATCATTTGATCCAGAATTTTCGGATCATCAGATGCGGGGCCGAGGGTGGCAACAATTTTGGTTCTACGTAGCATATTTTTTTGGGTGAGCCGTGAGCAGTGAGCGGTTAGCGGTAAATGGTAGCGACGAGTTTTTTCCGCTTACTGCTTCCCGCTTCCCGCTCCCCCCATCGCTCGTTCTTCCAGGATCGCTACCGCAGGCAATTTCTTGCCTTCGAGGAATTCCAGAAATGCGCCGCCGGCGGTGGAGATATAAGACACCTTGTCGTAGATGTCGTATTTCTGAATCGCTGCGATGGTGTCGCCGCCGCCCGCCAGGGTAAAGGCCTTGGTGTTGGCGATTGCCATGGCGATGGCTTTGGTGCCTGCGCCGAATTGATCGAACTCGAATACGCCGACCGGTCCATTCCACACCACGGTGCCGGCCTTCATGATGATGTCGACGAGCTCTTGCGCACTTTTCGGGCCGATGTCGAAAATCATATCGTCGTCGGCCACGTTGCCGGCGTCTTTCAATACAGCCGGTTCGTTGGCGTCGAATTTCTTGCCACACACCACATCGACGGCGATCGGAATGGACGCATTCCGCTTAGACATTTTTTCCATGAGCATTTGTGCGGTGGGCACTAAATCATCTTCGCACAAGGATTTTCCGACGTTCTTGCCGGTGGCTTTGAGGAAGGTGTTGGCGATGCCGCCGCCCACGACCATTTGGTCGACTTTTTCGGATAGGGCTTCGAGCACGGTGAGCTTGGTCGAAACCTTGGAGCCGCCGACG
>MEQN01000127.1:2752-4997 GCA_001770235.1 Betaproteobacteria bacterium RBG_16_58_11 | reverse complement strand
GGGCTTTGGTCAACGCATCGAGTTCTTGCGTCAACAGAATGCCGGCGCAGGCGACGGGCGCGTATTTGGCGATACCGTGGGTGGAAGCTTGCGCGCGGTGCGCGGTGCCAAAGGCGTCCATCACGAACACGTCGCATAGCTTGGCGTATTTTTGCGCCGTTTCATCGACGTTTTTCTTCTCGCCTTTGTTGATGCGGCAATTTTCCAGCACCACCAGCTCGCCCTCGGCGACCTCGAAGCCGCCATCGACCCAATCCTTGATCAAGCGCACCGGCTTGCCCAGACGCGCGGCGATGTTGTCGGCCACCGGCTTGAGCGAATTTTCTTCAGACCACACGCCTTCTTCCGGGCGGCCCAAGTGCGAAGTCACCATCACTTTGGCGCCTTGTTTCAAGCAGTGGTTGATGGTGGCCATGGAGGCGGTGATGCGCGCATCGGACGTGACTTTGCCGTCCTTGACCGGCACGTTCAGATCGGCGCGAATGAAGACGCGCTTGCCCTTGAGGTCAAGATCGACGAGTTTAATGACGGACATGAGGTGCTCCTGATTTAGATAAGGTGTAAGGGATAGGGGGCTATGCCTTACAACTCATATTGGTAAGCAGTGAGCGGGAAGCAGTGAGCAGAACGGGGTTTCCCGCTTACTGCTCACTGCTTCCCGCTTCCCAGACTTACTTCGCTACGTGCTGCACCAAACGCAGCATGTTGCAGGTGTAGCCATACTCGTTGTCGTACCAGGACACGACTTTGACGAAGGTGCCATCCAGGGCGATACCGGCTTCGGCGTCGAAGGTGGAAGGAGCGCTGTTGCCGACGAAGTCGGTGGAAACCACTTTCTCATCGGTGTAACCCAGCACGCCCTTCAGCGCGCCTTCGGAGGCGGCCTTCATGGCCTTGCAGATATCTTCGTAGGTGGCTTCCTTGTTCAGTTCCACGGTCAGATCGACCACGGAAACGTCGGAGGTCGGAACGCGGAAAGCCATGCCGGTGAGCTTCTTGTTCAGCTCGGGGATGACCTTGCCCACGGCCTTGGCGGCGCCGGTGGAGGACGGGATGATGTTTTCCAGAATACCGCGGCCGCCGCGCCAATCTTTGGTGGAAGGGCCGTCAACGGTTTTCTGGGTAGCGGTGGCGGCGTGCACCGTGGTCATCAGGCCGCGCTTGATGCCCCAGGTGTCGTGCAGCACCTTGGCGACGGGAGCCAGGCAGTTGGTGGTGCAGGAAGCAGCGGAGACGATGGCCTCGCCGGCGTATTTAGCGTGGTTCACGCCGTACACGAACATCGGGGTGTCGTCTTTAGAAGGGGCGGACTGAACCACTTTTTTGGCGCCGGCCTTGATGTGGGCCTGGCAGGATTCGGTGGTCAGGAAGAAGCCGGTGCAATCGATCACGATGTCGGCGCCTACTTCGTTCCACTTCAGGTTGGCGGGGTCGCGCTCGGCGGTCAGGCGGATTTTCTTGCCGTTCACCACCATGTTGCCACCGTCCACGGCGATATCGCCGTTGAAGCGGCCGTGTACGGAGTCGTACTTCAGCATGTAGGCCAGGTATTCGGGGTCGAGCAGGTCGTTGATGGCAACGATCTCGATGTCTTTAAAATCTTTCGCTACTGCGCGGAACACCATGCGGCCGATGCGGCCAAATCCATTAATACCGACTTTAATAGTCATGTTTCTCTACTCCTTGATAGGTTGAAAACAAAATCTTTAACCACGGAGTACACGGAGGTCACGGAGTAAATCTTTCAGGATTTTCCTCCGTGTACTCCGCGTACTCCGTGGTGAATGGGTTTTTACAGAACTGCCTTGGCCGTATTCACCACATTTTCCACGGTGAAGCCGAAGTGCTTGAACAGCTCTGGTGCGGGTGCGGATTCGCCGAAGGTGTCGATGCCCACCACGCCGCCTTCCAGGCCGACATACTTGCGCCAGAAGTCGCCGACACCGGCTTCGATCGCGACCCGCGCCACGCCTTTCGGCAGTACGCTGGCTTTGTAGGACTGCTCTTGGCGGTCGAACACATTGGTGCAAGGCATGGACACGACGCGCGTGGGAATGCCTTGTCCGTCCAATACTTTCTTCGCTTCCATCGCCAGCCCGATTTCGGAGCCGGTGGCGATCAGCACCATTTTTGGATGCGCGATATCGGCCAACACATAGCCGCCCTTGCGGATGGCGTCGATCTGCTCTTGGCTGCGCTTTTGGAATGGCAGATTTTGACGGCTGAGAATATGGCAAGTCGGGCC
>MEQN01000127.1:2614-2735 GCA_001770235.1 Betaproteobacteria bacterium RBG_16_58_11 | reverse complement strand
TGGCCGCCCAGCCGACCAGGGTTTCCGTGGTGTCGCAAGGACGCCATACATCCATGTTCGGCATCATGCGCAGGGTTGCGGTTTGCTCCACCGGTTGATGGGTCGGGCCGTCTTCGCCCAG
>MEQN01000127.1:0-2532 GCA_001770235.1 Betaproteobacteria bacterium RBG_16_58_11 | reverse complement strand
GAAGGTGCCGCCGAAAGGCAGCAAGCCGCCATGCAGCGCCATGCCGTTCATGATGGCGGACATGCCGAACTCGCGCACGCCGTAGCTGATGTAGTTGCCCACACTCGTACCTTTGATGTGGTGGCAGCCGGTCCAGTTGGTCAGGTTGGAGCCGGTCAAGTCAGCCGAGCCGCCGAGGAATTCAGGCAGCGCCGGGGCCAAGGCGTTGATCGCGATTTGCGAGGCTTTACGCGTGGCCACGGTTTCGCCTTTTTCGTTGATCGCGGCGACGGCTTTAGTGATGTGCTCTTTCCAATTCGCGGGCAACTCGCTTTTCATGCGGCGCTCGAATTCGGCTGCCTCTTTCGGGAAGGCTGCTTTGTACTCGGCGAATTTATTGCTCCACAGTTTTTCCAGGCCTTGGCCCTTGGTGCGGCAATCCCAGCCTTCGTAAATGTCTTTGGGAATCTCGAACGGCGCGTGGGTCCAGCCCAAGTGCTCGCGCGTGGCTTTGACTTCGGCATCGCCCAGGGCGGCGCCGTGCACGTCGTGGGTGCCTTCTTTGTTGGGGGAACCCTTACCGATCACGGTTTTGCAAATAATCAGCGTCGGCTTGTCGGTGACGGTCTTGGCTTCTTGCAGCGCTTTTTCTACTGCTTCCGAGTTGTGGCCATCGACATTGCGGATCACGTGCCAGTTATAGGCTTCGAAGCGCTTGCCGGTATCGTCGGTGAACCAGGCTTCGACGTGGCCGTCGATGGAGATGCCGTTATCGTCGTAGAAAGCGATCAGCTTGCCCAGGCCCCAGGTGCCGGCCAGCGCGCAGGCTTCGTGCGAAATGCCTTCCATCATGCAACCGTCGCCCAGGAACACATAGGTGTAGTGGTTAACGATCTCGTGATTGGGCTTGTTGAATTCGTGTGCCAGCAACTTCTCGGACAGCGCCATGCCCACCGCGTTGGTAATGCCTTGGCCCAGCGGGCCGGTGGTGGTTTCGATCCCGGGCGCATAGCCGTATTCGGGGTGGCCGGGGGTCTTGGAATGCAGTTGGCGGAATTTCTTCAACTCGTCGATCGGCAGGTCGTAGCCGGTCAAGTGCAGCAGTGCGTACAACAGCATCGAGCCGTGGCCGTTGGAAAAGACGAAACGGTCGCGGTCAGCCCATTTCGGATTGGCCGGGTTGTGGCGCAGTTGGTGGTTCCACAGCACTTCGGCGATTTCCGCCATACCCATGGGGGCGCCGGGGTGACCGGAGTTGGCTTTTTGTACTGCATCAACGGCCAACATACGGATCGCATTGCACAATTCAGCACGAGTTGCCATAACAAGATTCCTTTAATAGATTTTTTAATAAACCGGGTGCGAAAATTTTCCCGTCGGAAGCTTGCGCCGCCGGGTTGAATACTGTTTTGTGCTGCTTGAGGAACTTCGGAGTCGTGCCGGGTTCCAGTTGCCCGCTGCTATATTGTTGTTTTTTGCCGCAGGCGAACGAGTTTTAGGGAAAGCCAAAATTATCCCCTAGATCGTGAACCCTTGGCAATAGAAGAATTGATAAGATATTTCAATGGCTTGGATAAGAAAATGGATGGGCGCCAAGCGTGATACAGCGTTATTGATTCGTCCGTATCCAATCCCGCCATTCGCAGAAAATAGCCTTATCCCAGGCGCAGATCACGGAGCGTTGCCATGGATCGCCGGCCCAGAAATCATCCGAATCCAGCGTGCAGAGCGCACCGCCGGCTTCTTGCAAAATCAGTGCACCGGCAGCGTAGTCCCACAGTTTTTGCCCGCCGTGGAGATATATATCGAGTCGCCCGGCGGCCACATAGCACCAATCTAGTGCGGAGGAGCCGAAATTGCGCTGCGACACATATGGTGGGGTTGCGGCAAGTACGGAAGCGAGTTTGGGCTGTAGCCGTTTCAAATCCACCCCGGCCATGGCGCGTTTCAGGTTTTCAGGCGCGCGCCCCTTGATCGGGAGCCGCTCGCCATTCAGGAATGCGCCTTTGCCCGCTTCGGCCCAGAACAATTCATTGGCTTCCGGCGCGTAAACCGTACCCATGACGGGCCGGCCTCTTTGGTAGAGCGCCACCGATACCGCGAAATAAGGCAGGCCATTGGCGAAATTGGAGGTGCCGTCCACCGGGTCGAGAATCCATAAGCCGGTTTCATTATGTTGTTTCCACAGCGCTTGCTGTTCCTCGGGCGTCATTTCCTCGCCCAGCACCGGGCAGCCGTTAATTGCCTGCAAGCCTTTAGTGAGCGCTTGCTGCGCCGCCATATCCGCTTCGGTAATGATACTGCCGTCGACTTTGCGTTCGTGCGCGACCTTGAGATAGCGCGGCACGATCTCGCGTTGAGCGACGACTTTGACGATGTCGAGGAGGGCGTTGAGCATGGCAGTAATGTGATTAGGTGATTGGGTGATTGAGTGATTGAGTCAAAGGGTAATCACTTAATCACCGTTCACCAAATCACGCGTTCCATTTGATCGAACATCCCATGCTCGGTATCTGTTCCCTTGGCCCCTGTCCGGTCTGCGCAACCAGCAGC
>MEQN01000126.1:33573-35704 GCA_001770235.1 Betaproteobacteria bacterium RBG_16_58_11 | reverse complement strand
CGCACACGCCTCCACTTTATGCCGTAGCAATGGAGCAAACAAAGCAGGTAAATAGCAAGCCCTCCAGCCCCTTTACATTAGGATAAAAAGGTCGTAAAAGACTCGCTCTGTGTTTTTTTCCGCTGTAGGAGCGCTAAATGGAATCCGATCTGCCGTTATACGAGCTCAAGGGCAAACGCCTGCTGCCCATCGTCCAAGGGGGCATGGGGGTGGGCGTGTCCGCGCACCGCTTGGCCGGAACGGTGGCGCGCTGCGGGGCGGTGGGCACCATCGCCAGCATTGATTTGCGTCATCATCATCCCGATCTGGTCGAGCAAAGCCGGCATTGCCGCGATAAAGAAAAGTTGGACAGCTTCAACCTGATCGCCTTGGATCGCGAGGTGCGCGCCGCGCTGGATATGGCGCAAGGGCATGGCATGGTGGCGGTGAATGTGATGAAGGCTGTGACCGAGCATCCCGCCTTGATACGCCAGGCGTGCGAGAGCGGGGTGCAGGCGGTGGTGATGGGCGCGGGCCTGCCCCTGGATTTGCCGGAGATGACGGAGGGCTACCCCGAGGTGGCGCTGATTCCGATTCTGTCCGAATCGCGCGGGGTGGGCATCGTGCTCAAGAAATGGATGCGCAAAAACCGCTTGCCGGACGCGATCGTGATCGAGCATCCGCGTTATGCCGGCGGGCATCTCGGCGCGCCGAATCTGCAAGAAGTCGGCAATGCGCGCTTCGATTTTCCCGGTGTGCTGGAAAGTATCTTCCAACTGTTCAAGGATCTCGGCATTGAGCGCGAGCGCATTCCGCTGATTCCCGCCGGCGGCATCAATACCCACGAGAAACTTCGCGCGTTGCTCGGCTTAGGCGCGAGCGCGGTGCAAATCGGCACGCCGTTCGCGGTGACGGAAGAGGGTGATGCCCATCTCAATTTCAAGAAAGTCTTGGCCGAGGCAAAACCGGAAGAGATTGTCACCTTCATGAGCGTGGCGGGGCTGCCCGCGCGCGGCGTGCTGACGCCTTGGCTCAAGAACTATCTCAGTCGTGAAAACAAGCTGCAAGCCTGTGCCAAAAGCGGCCGCGAGCGCTGCGCTTCATCGCTGCATTGCCTGATTCAATGCGGCCTGCGCGACGGCATCGCTAAAATCGGCCAATTCTGCATCGACGCGCAACTTGCCGCCGCCTTGCGTGGCGACGTCAAAAAAGGGCTCTTCTTCCGTGGTTCGGAGAGCCTGCCTTTCGGCAGCGCGATTCGCGGCGTGCAGGACTTGATTGAGTATTTCCTGACCGGCGTCAAGCCGGCGGCGTTGGAAGTTTGATCACGCTATCCCTAAGGCTTCGATCAAGTATTTTGTGCGGTTTTGACCGGAATCAAGCGCTCAGGAGATGAACGGAAAAGGTGAGTGGGTGCGCGCGACCCACACGATGTAGCCGAAGGTGAAGAGTGCGCCAATCCACGCGGCGGTGCGGACGACTTTGGTTTTACCGCGCTTGAGCGCGATGGTTCCGAGAACGATATAGGCGGCCAGGCCCAATACTTTTGCCGTGAGCCAGCCATGCACGAAAGGGTATTGCTGAATCTGGAAAGCATAAGCCAGGGCGGAGATGAGCAATACGGTATCGATCACGTGCGGCGAGATTTTTACCCAGCGCGCCTGGAGCCGGGGGGAGTCCTGCAGCATCCATATACCCCGCGTGAAAAAGAAAGCGCCGCTGCAAACCACAGCGGACAGGTGAATCAGTTTAAGCATGATCATGCGGGCGATAGGCCAGGCTCAGCAGGGTAAGCAGCAGCAGTGCCGCCAGTGCGTTATGGGCCAGCACGACCACCAGGGGGTGGGCATATTTTACGGCGGCAACCCCCAAAAGCGCTTGCAATAAAGTGAGGCTGACCAGCGCCTTGCCATATCTGGAAGCCGCATCAGAACTGACGGTCGATAATCCTAACCAGAGCAGATAGATGTCGATTGCCACTGCTGTTGCCCAGTGGGTGACATGGATGGCTGCCGCATCCAGCGGAATGGTGACCGCGCCGTTGCTTTGCACGATGAGCGCGCGCCAGGGATTGAAGGCGGCCCATGACCAGGCATCAAACCAAGCTGTTTCGCAAAGGGGAAAACGGGTGCAAGCCGAGGCGGCAAAATTG
>MEQN01000126.1:31667-33487 GCA_001770235.1 Betaproteobacteria bacterium RBG_16_58_11 | reverse complement strand
GCTTGCGCCAAGGCTGCGAGCGCTCAAGCACAGCCACCACAACACGCCAAGCAGCGCCATCCCGCCCAACAGGTTGCCCAGCACCACGGCGGGCAGGCGCGTGCCGGGCGTCCAGATGCCGAGCACGGATAAGAACAGCGTCAGGCCCAGCGCCAGCAAAGCGGCGCCCCACTGGCCGGCGGCATGCGCGCGTCGCCGCCACGCCATGACGCTAATCGCCAGAATGACCAGGCTCAGCGAGGTGGCGGTCAGGCGGTGCGCCAGACGCGCCGGGGTGCTGGCTTGCTTGGTCACGGCCGGGTCGGCATAGCCCTGGCCGTAGCAGGCAGGCCAGCCGGCACAGCCGAGGCCGGCGCCGGAAAGCCGCAGATAGGCGCTGAGCATGAGCACCATTGCCATCAGGCCGAATGCTATGTAGACGAGACGCGTGAAGAGGGGGGAAGGCGACGGCGGCAATGTGGACATGACTTTTATTTGCTGAGTAATGTCCCGGAGTTTATCAGGCCAGGCCGGATTTGGAATAGCGGCCTGAGGCCGTGTTAGCGCCTTGCCGTACCGGCGTCGCAGTGCATCATCGCGCGCAGCATCACAACCAGGAAGATGACGCCGCCGATGATCGCAATCAGCCCCCCCAGCCCCATGATTCCCATCCCCACAATCTCCTGCGTGCTGCGCAATACCTGCTCGCTGCCCGCGACCTTGCGTTGCACGCCGTAGCCGCCGGACCAGACCAGTCCGATGATATGCAGCAACTGGCCGAACCCGTAGAGATAGGGTTGCCAGGCCGCCAGCCGTGATACCGGCTGCGCATAGCCGAGGCGCGGCAGCAGATGATAGGCAAGCCCCATCAAGGCGAGCGTCACGCCGACAATGCAGCCGTGGTAATGGGCGGGTATCTTGACGTTGCTTCCCTGGATCAAAAATCCGATCAGTCCCCCCACGGCAAACAATACGAGCGATGACACAAGCGCCGCATGCAGCGGCCGCTGCGCTGGCGCAAGGCGTCCGGGATTGCCAACGCGCACCAGCCCGATGGCAACCGCGAGCCCCATCGGCAGAATCGGCAGACCGCCGCCGAATCGCATGAGCCAAGTCAGCAGTTGCCGATGCTCGACGGACGTCACGTCATACGCGAGGTAGATCGGCGGCACCACGAAAACCGATGCCAGGCCGATGGCGAACAGCAGCAATGCGATGCGCGGCGTGAGCGGAATGCGCGCACCGCATGCGTTGGCCAGCCATAGCCACGAAACCAGCATCAGCAAGGTGTAAGTGAACTGGATCACATGCCCGCTGCCCCAGAACAACAGTTCGTAATAAGCCTTGCCTTCGAGCGCCATCGGCACCTTCATCAGCGACCAGAGCAGCGCGAACAGCGCCACCGCCGCCGATACCGTTGCTGCATTGAGGCCGAAAGCGAGCGCTGCGCCTCCGTCCGGGCGGAGGCCGACCTTGGGCGCGGTCAGCAGGCTGCGCAGCACGAGCAAGGTGAACCCGATGCCAAAAAGCGCGAGCCCGCTCATGAATATCGGGTCTTCGAGCACCGGTACGTAGTTGCTCATGATGGGACGGCCGCTACCCAGGAATGGCGCGAGCGTCATGACGGCGGCGCCTGCCGTGGAAGCCATCCAGCCGCTCCACGCGAGCATGATGAATCGTTTGCCGCCGTTGAGGCTCCATAACACGCCGGCAAACGCAATGAACCATACCAGCACCGACAGATCAACATGAACCACCAGCGCTACCCGAAAGAAATCGACCAGCGGGAATATTTTCTGCAGGTAGGGCGTACGCGACAGCACCAGCAGAATCGACATGAC
>MEQN01000126.1:30976-31653 GCA_001770235.1 Betaproteobacteria bacterium RBG_16_58_11 | reverse complement strand
GCGCTGCCAGCGCCAGCCATAGCCAGGCGCGGGCAAGCCCGAGCCGCAGGTCATTCGGAACGGCGAGCGAAAAATCCGCCGTGTGCGGCAGCGCGGCCGATAGGCGGGTGTCCAGTGGAGCCGAATCCGCCGCAAGGGATGCGGGATGGGTGGGCACGTTCATTTGATGAGCACTCCACCTTGTTGGGGATTGAAGTCAATGACCAGCACCTGGCCCGGGCGCAATTGGATGAGTTCGCTGCGCTGGTAATTGAAACCGGGAATCCGGGCCGAATCGTTCAGGCGCACCGTCAATCGATGTTCGCCCGCACGCAGCGGAAAGCGCCGATAAACGGTCGAGGCGCCATCGCGTGACAGGCCGGATGGCGGAACCGCTTCATGATGCAGCAGGCGGCCATCAAGCTCCAATTCGACCGTCACCGGCGAGCGCTCGCGTGGACAATCCTGAAGCGCGCGCATGTTGCGCGGCAGCTTGGCGAGTTCTTCGGGGCTGCGGTCGCGGCAGGCGCCGACAATCTGGCCTGCATGCGAAATACTCAGCCGGAGCAAGCCTTCGCCGGGTTCCAAATAATGGTAAGCCGGCGCCATCGAGAAAAAGCCGATTCCGCTTGCGAATAGCGCAAACCCGGCGCCTTGAGCAATCCACTTAAGCATGCTCATCCCCGGCTACGTCAGGT
>MEQN01000126.1:24772-30926 GCA_001770235.1 Betaproteobacteria bacterium RBG_16_58_11 | reverse complement strand
ACGGAATGCGTCAAGCGCCGGTGCAAGCGACGCCAACTCGCGGCTGGCGGCGCTCATCACGCGTACGCGTCCGGCCGGTATTTTATCCAGCCGCAGGTGCGGTTCGCGCTCGCCGGACAGGCGCTGACTGGTCCATTTGCTGCCGAGGCGGAACTCGCAATCGTCTTCATGGCATCCGGTCAGGAACACGCCATCGGCGCCGTTGCGCACTGCGTACTCGATGAACGATGGCGGTAACTGGCCGCTGCAGATCAGGCTGAAGACGGCGACATCGGGAGCCGCCAGGCTGCTTACATCGGCGGCACAATTGCAGCCAAACACGACGATTTTTGTTTTCCCGGTAAGTTTCTGCAATGCCGCTTTCAACTCCGCCCGCAGCGCACCGATAGGCTGTTGCGGCATGTCGATGCCGGTCACGAGTTTTTTAACGCCGCGAAACGGGGTTGAAGACGGGCATGCGCCGGCACAGATGCCGCAGGAGGCGCAAAGCGCCGGATTGATCACCGCCTCCCTCGCTTGATTGGCGCCATCGCTGCGCGGCTGCATGATGACGGCGGAGTACGGGCAGTCGTCGAAGCAGCGGCCACAGCCGTTGCAATGGGAAAGATTCACCACCGCGATGGGTTCGCGCTTTTTTCCGAGCGCCAGCGGGGTCAGCAACAACAGCAGCGTGGCGCCGCCCAGCAGCGCCCACAGTTGCGCCGGGGACCAGGCATAGAGCAGCGGATAGATCCCCAGATAAAACCAGTCGAGCGGAAATTCAGCCGCTACGCGCGCCATATTGGCCGGCGGCTGGCTGACGGCGGGCATCCAGAGCGATACCGCCAGCAGCATGCCGAACGTGCCCCAAGCGAGCGCGCGCGGGGGTTTCGTATTTGGGCGGCTGATGCGCTGGATATGTATCCACATGCCGGCCAGCAGCAGCAAGGGCAAGCCGATATGCAGGAACACCAGCAAAGAAAAGAAGCGGTCGCTGACACTGTCCTGCGTCAGGAAATTGCGCACCATCGTGCCGCCGAACACCGGCAGCCAGTCGAGAAATTCCGCCGTGCCTACTGCAATGAACTGCGCCAGTTCATCCCATACCAGCCAATAGCCGTTGATGCCGGATGAGAATGCAAGCCAAAGCAGCGGTACGCCGCTAACCCAGGAGAACCAGCGGAAATTGGCATAGCGGCCATGCAGAAATTCGCGCACCAGGTGCAGCATGATCGTCACCGCAAAGGCATCCGATGCATAGCGGTGCAGGCTGCGAATGACGCCGCCGAAATACCATTGCGCCGTAATGGCCTCGATCGAACGATGGGCGCCAAGCACACTGGTATCGAATAGGACGAACAGGTATATGCCTGTGGCCGCGATGATCCAGAAGAAGAAATAGGACAGCGCGCCCAGATTGTGCCAAGGATTGAGTGATCCAAAAGCGCGCTCGAACAGCGCCTCGGTGGCTTGCAGCAAGCGTAACGCAGGCAAGCACGGAGAACGAATCGGCTTGGGGGCCGACTTTGTTGTTTGCTGCATGAAATCCTCATTATTTTGACGATGATGCACCATAAACCAGGGTGGTCTCAGGTGCATTGATATACGTCAAAAACGAGCCACGGGGATGAAAATCCTGACGCTGGATAGTAGCACGTCCGCTTACACTCGGCGCCGTTGCGCTCTCCACTCGCGGATAAACATGAAGGCGACAGTGCCGAGAATGCTTAGGCCGACCAGAAAACCGACGATCAAGGAATAGTCGGCGCGGTAGTTGCCAGTGTCACGGTCGTAAACAGTGCACAGCAGGCGAATTCGGGTAACGAATCCGGACCACCCTGATGGCACAGCCAGCGCGCCGTTGTTCAGGTCGCGCAGAACCGATACCAGGGATTGTGCATTGATGTTTTCGTTATAGAGTTGACGATAAACGCGGCCCTCGCGGTCGATCACGGTGAGTTGCGTGACATGATCAAAGCCCTTCGGTGTCGCCAGAAAAGTGAAGCCGAAGTCGCGTGTCAACGAAGAAACGGTGCTTGTTTCCGGGCTCAGAAATTCCCAATTTCGGGCTGAGATGCCCTGTTGCCGTGCGAACGATGCCATGGCCTCCGGCGAATCAAACGGGACATTAAAACCGATGCTGACCGTCCTGAAGGCATCCATGCCAAGCAGATCCTGCGTCGCGCTGACCGCCTTGGCGATGAGAACGGTGTCGGTCGGACAAATTTGGAAACAGCCGGTATAGACGAAGCTGACCAAGAGCGGTTTGCCTCGGTAGTCTGAGAGGCGCACGCTGTTGCCGGCGCGGTCATGCAACACATAGTTGCCGATCGGCTGGCCGATCACCGCCTGACTGGCATTGTAGACGGCCTGTGGATCGAGTCTGTCCTCCACCGCCGCACGCGCGGCGCCTGCCCCGAATAGGAGCAGTGTGACACCGACGATGCTTAGCCGCGTCGTTGACTTCATTTTCGTCGATCCGGTCGATGATGGGGCGGATGCAACGCCCCCTCTCCTGCGATTAGGGATGCGCAACACTTGCGTAAGCGATGCCTAACGCCACCATACAGCATCGACAATCGCGGCAGTGAGCAGCAGGGTAAGTTGCAGCAGCGAGGCGTGGAAATTGACCATCGCATTGGCGCGGCTCGGTTCTTTTGCCAACCGAATGCTCTTAGCCAGGAAGTATGCGCCGCCAATCAGCGCGCCGGCCAGATAGACCGGCCCGGCGCCGAACCACACCGGCAGCAGCGATGCCGCAACCAGCAGTACCGTGTTGCCGAGAATAACGCGTGCAGCCGCCGCTTTACCGATCACTACCGGCAGCATCGGCACGCCCGCTGCCGAGTAATCGTCGTGATAAGCGATGGCCAAGCTCCAGAAGTGCGGCGGCGTCCACAGGAAAAGCACAAGCGCCAGCGACAGCGGCAGCGGATCAAGTTGCGGCGTCACGGTGGCTGCGCCGGCGAGGACGGCAAAGCTGCCGGCCAGACCGCCCACAACGATATTGAGCCAAGTGCGCCGTTTCAGCCACACAGTATAGACGACGGCATAAAAGAACGCGCCGAGGAAAACGTACAGTGCGGCAACAACGTTGATCGCCCATGCTGCCGCGAGGGTGGACCCTGCCACCATGGCGCCGATCAGCCAGAGCCAGGCCGGTCCGTGAGCCATGGCGCCCGTGACGAAGGGGCGACGCTGGGTGCGCGCCATCTTGATATCAAGATCACGCTCGATATATTGGTTGAATGCGCCGGCGGCGGCCGCGGATAGCAGGACGGCAAGTCCGATCAACGCGATTTTCCAGATTGGCACATGCGGACCTGGCGTCAAGGCGAGACCGGTCAGTGCGGTGAAAGCAATGACAACGCCGATCCGCAACTTGAAGACATTTAACAGTTGTGTGGTGAGCGCGCCCATGTTGCCGGTACTCCAGAATGAAAATGTTATCGGTCGGGAGATACAGGCAACCCGGCGCTTTACCGCGGAGCTTCCTCCCTGCAACAAAGGAGGAGGCTCCGTGGATGCCGCGACTTAGCTCAAGCCCCAGACCTGGGACAGATATTTCCAGTTGATGAAGTAGTACAGCACGAACGCCACCAGGAACACCATCGCAAGCACGAAAGTGCCCGGTGCGGCAAAGCCGGCGATACCGAGGCTGCCATGCCCCGATATGGCTGCGGAGACCGGGGTCACCACCGGCGTGGGTTTGTTGCTGATGACACCGGCATCGAGCTTCTTGCCGAGGAAGATCGAGGACACCGTGACCAGGATATACGCACCGCCGCCGATCACTGCCACCACGGCGCTGATACCGACCAGCGACATCAACAGGTAAGCGCTACCCGGGAACTCATAAGGCATGGCGGCGCCGAGGAAAGACATATCCCAATGACGACGCGGCACGCCAAGCGTGCCCGCTCCCATCATCACCAGCGCGAACACGTACATGCCGAAGCCGAACAGGTAAGGCTGCCATTTGGCCAAGCCCGGGAACATGATTTCGCGGCGGAACAGCACCGGGATCAGGAAGTAGGTCAGCGCCATGAACGCGAGTGTCGTGCCGATCACCACGGTTGCGTGGAAATGGCCAGGCACATAGATCGTGTTGTGAATGATGAGATTCAATTGCTCGGTGCCCATCATCACGCCCGAGATGCCGCCCAGGAAGCCGAAGCCGATCAGGGAGATGAACATCCCCGAAAATACCGGATTTCCCCATGGTGCTTTACGCAGCCACTCGAACAGGCCCTTGGTGAAGCCCTTCTCGCGTTGCGCTACCTCGATCGCACCAGGAATGGTGAGGCCGTGAATCATGCTGGCCAGCACCGCAAGATACATCGCATAGCTGGTATTGAAAACCTTCCATTCGGAAGAGATGCCCGGATCGGCTAAAATATGATGGGCGCTCGCCAATTGCAGGAAAAAGATATACAGCAGGAATGCGGTGCGCGACACGCGCTCGGACATCGGTTTGGCGCCGAACACGATGGCTGCAATCGCATACCAGACCGCGATGTGCGCGGCGACGTTGATCTGCTGCGACGAGTGGCCGAAAGCCCACCAGATCACACGGTACATCAAGGGGTCGATGGTTTTGATGTAACCGACCGACCACAGGAAGGTCGGGATCAGGATAATGGCGCCCGAAGCGATGGTGAACACGGCGATAATCGCCGCGGTCACCGCACCGAAGGTCACCAGCGGAACCGAGCCTTGATAAGTCTTCTCGGCCTTGGCGATCACCAAGGTGCCAAAAAACACGAAGCAACCGATCAGCGCCCCCACCGCGAACAGGATCAACCCCAAATAAAATGACGGATGGGCCTGCATCGGCACATACGATGTCATCATGACGCTTGAGTTGCCCTGGAAGATCGCGACGTTGGTCGTGACCGCGCCAATCAGCATCAACGCAAAGGCCAGCCAGGCCATGCGTGGGGTTGCCAGCCTGCATCGCAGCAGTGTGGATGAGCAGAAGTACAGCACCGCGATTTCAAAAAAGATGATCCAGAACACCAGCATGTCGAGACCGTGGGCCGTCAACACCAGATAAAACGAATCTGCCGGCAAGAGATGCACGTCTGGCCATTTCGTCAACCCGATTAATAGTGCGAGCACGCCGCCGAGCAATAGAAATACGACGCCTACCACGGCATTGGCTTTCATCAGCATTTCGGCGGAGTCATGGAACTGCAGCCCGGTACGCGGGCAGGTACGGAAAGTTTCGTTGTTAGCCATGTCCCCTCCTTATTTATTGACGACGTAGAGATTGCTGACCATTTTGTGATGGCCGATTCCGCAATACTCATTACATATGATGGAGAACTTACCCGATTGATTCGGCGTCACGGTGACCACCATTTCGTAGCCTGGAATCACCTGCAGGTTGATGTTGGCTGGTTGCAGGGAGAAGCCATGCATATAATCCATGGCAGACAGATGAAGCCGGTAGCTCTTGCCCTGTTCAAGCTCGAGGACCGGCCACCAGGCCCACAGGCGCGCGATCAGGTAGACATCGCTGCCGGCTGGCGGATGCACGACCGGGATATTCTGATCGGTTTCAGTACGCACCGTATGTTTGTCCACCATGTCCTGGGCCTTCTTGCTGAAGGCCTCGGGGGTGGTGCGGTAAGCTTCATTGGACAAGTTTTGCTTACCGGTTATGTGCCAGTAAGGCATCATGAAAAACATGATGAGACACCACAGGAACGCAATCGCGATCCAGGTGCCCTCGACACGATCTATGGGTTGTTTCCACCAAAGCCTGGCAGTCGGCGGGTGTATTGAACTCATCGCAACTCTCCTCTTTATTATTTGGCGATCGGTATCGTCACAATTTCCATGACGCCCCAGACGATGTAAAAAACGGTTGGCATGGCTACGCCGATGAAAAGCAATAGAAACGGATTGTCGAGAATCTGCTGCATGATGGGGACGCGTTCTTCCGAGTCGTTAGGAACACTGTTGGTATCTTCAACCATTTTTTTCTCCTCTAAGCCGGGGATTCGGCGCCATGCAGTTGATAAAGGGGTAAAGCGCTGTCTGCAAAACGGTCTGCTGCGACACTATGCCACATAGTGAAAATTTTATGTATCCGGTAGCTCAAAAGCCTTGATCCACATCAAGAATATATTACGTCCATGGTCATGCAATGATGCGAATAGCTTGTTTT
>MEQN01000126.1:23108-24756 GCA_001770235.1 Betaproteobacteria bacterium RBG_16_58_11 | reverse complement strand
TCGTCCCCGCCGAGCGGGTAATTTTATTGTATACGTTGTATTTGCCGGAAGGCTTGCTCATGGGAACGCGCTTGATTTCCTTGAACGTCGCCGCGTCGTAGATCACGATGGCGCCATCGCGTTCCCAGATACTTACCAAGGCGTATTTGCCGTCGCGGGTGAATTCGACATGGGCGGCGGTTTTGCCCGGTGCGGGGCGAACACTCTGCACGATTTCAAGCGTGCGCTTGTCGATAATTTGTAACGTATCGCGGCTCGGGCTCATGAAGTTGTCAACCCAGGCATAGGGCGTGTTCTCGTGACTGCGCATGAAGAAACCAGCCCCCAGCGTATCAATGCGTTTAAGAGTCTTCCAGCTTTTCATATCGATCACGCTCACCACGCCTTGTTTCAAGTTCGGCGTCGCCATCACGGGGCGATCTTGATAATCCCAAGTGATGCCGGAGCCGAGATGCGGCATGCCGGGCAGATCGATTTCGGCAATCTTGCGCCGAACATCGAGATTGATTACTTGCCCCTTGCCGCCGCCACGCGATGCACCGATCAAATAAGTGTAGGTCAGGTCAAAGAAAAAATCATCCAGAAAATCGTCCAGCATGATACGCCGCACCGGGAAGGGGCCCTTGGCGGCGATCGCTTCGCCGTAGCGGTAGTCGTGCACCAGACCTTCATAGACCGGCTCCGCATCGGAAGCGTAGGGAATTTCCCAGACTTCTTTCAAGTCTTTGAGCGCTGCAATAAAGCTTTTGCGCGGGGCGGCATCGTACACCGCCGAGACGCGCGAGTGCTTTCCCGTGTTGTCCTGCACTGCGATCAGTTTGAGCGGCTTGAGATCCGCCGCATCCAGAACCAGCAGCGTATGCGGCAAATAATTTCCAACCATCACGAAGCGCCCGTCGCCGGATACCGCAAGATTGCGGGTGTTGATGCCGGCGCGGATCTCGGCGGTGGTTTTGAGGTTGTAGATATCAAACTTGGAAATCCATCCGTCGCGCGAGGCGAAATAGACGAAGCGGCCATCAGGGGAGAATTTCGGCCCCCCATGCAGCGCATAGCGCGTTGCAAAGCGATGGATCGGTTCGAACTTGTCGCCATCAAGGATCGTTGCGTGATGATCGCCGGTTTCCACCACCACGAAAAGATTGAGCAGGTCGGCCTTGAATGCCGGTTGGTCGGGCAGGCTACCGGCGGGGTAGTGGACAATGCGGGAAGCGTTGATTTCATTCAGTCCCCACTGCGGCGCCGTAGCCGACGGCGCGTACACGAAATCGGCTAGAGACTGGATTTCCTCTTTGCTTAGTTTTTGGCCAAATGCCGGCATCTGGGTCGCGATGCGCCCATCGGCGATGGTCTGGATGGCCAGTGGCTTGCTCAGGCGCTCCAGATTTTCCGGTAACAGGGCGGGGCCGGCGCCGCCCAGGCGGTCTGCGCCATGGCAGGAAGCGCAGTGCTGGGTGTAGAGCGTGACGGCGGGCTCGGCGGCGAAGGACACATTAGAGGTGACTAACGCGCCTATAAGAAAAGCTCTCACCACGGAGTACACGGAGTGACACGGGGTAATGCATTTGATATAGGTTTTCCTCCGTGCAACTCCGTGTACTCCGTGGTGAAAAAGATTTTTCACTGGCCCAATCCTATTGCACTATCC
>MEQN01000126.1:16498-23102 GCA_001770235.1 Betaproteobacteria bacterium RBG_16_58_11 | reverse complement strand
GCGGCACATACGGCGTCACCGTCAGACGTTCGTGGGATTCGATCACGCCGATCTCGTCGTCGCTGAGGTAGCAGGCCGGGTCTTCTTGCCAGGCATCGCCGGTGAGTTGATAGGCGCGTACCCGTGTGTTGCCGCCGCAGATATCGAAATAGGTGCATGCGCCGCAGCGGCCTTTGACTTGGCGCGGGCTTGCCTTGAGGCCGGCCATCAGCGGGTCGGTTGTGTCGGGCCAAATTTTGGAGAAGGGCCGCTCCTTCACGTTGCCCAGGGTGTAGTTCCACCAGAAGGTATCCGGATGCACATTGCCCAAGTTGTCGATGTTGGCGATGTTCACGCCGCTGGAGTTGCCACCCCACTGAGCGAGCTTGGCGCGCATGTGCGCTTCCATCTCCGGGAAGTGCTTGCGGACCCAGAGCAGCAAATACACGCCGTCGGCGTCATTATTGCCGGTGACGAATTCCTTGTGCTGCCCTTCCTGTTGGTAGCGCCAGCAGGTATCGAATAGCAAGTCCATTGCTTGGCGCGTAGTCTGATGTACCACATCATCCTTGCGGTTTTTGTTGCCGCGGCCGGCGTAGTTGAGGTGGGAGAGGTAGAACTTGTCGAGCCGCTCGTCTTCCATCAATTGCAGCAGTCCCGGCAGATCCTGCACATTGTCCTGAGTCAAGGTGAAGCGGATGCCGACCTTGATGCCCTTGTCGCGGCACAGACGGATGCCATGCAGCGAGGCGTCATAGGCGCCTTCTTTGCGGCGGAAGCGGTCGTGGGTGTCCTTGATACCGTCCAGCGATACGCCGACATAGTCGAAGCCGATGGCGGCGATGCGGTCGATGTTGTGTTCGTCGATCAGGGTACCGTTCGAGGACAGCCCGACGTAGAAGCCCATGTCTTTTGCGCGTTGGGCGATATCGTAAATGTCGGGCCGCAGCAGGGGTTCGCCGCCGGAGAGAATGAGCACCGGCACATGAAAAGCTTTGAGATCATCCATGACCGAGAAGACTTCTGGGGTGGCGAGCTCACCCGGGAAATCTTTGTCGGCGGAAATCGAATAGCAGTGCTTGCAGGTGAGGTTGCAGCGCCGGATCAAATTCCAGATCACCACCGGGCCGGGCGGATTACGCTTGGGGCCGAGCGGGGTGGGGTGCTTGAGTTCTTGCAGATATTGGCTGATGCGGAACATGGAGTGGGCCTTAGCTGAGTCTGAGGCCGGTTTTTTTCAGAATCCTGGTGCTGAAGAGGACCGTATGGCCGTGATCGGATTCCCCCAGCAGTGCCGCGATCTGGCGCACTTTTGCATCGACTTCGGCGCGGTCTTTGCCGTGCACCATGGCAAACAGATTGTAGGGCCATTCCGGCAGGTGGCGCGGCCGATGGTAGGCGTGGCTGACAAACGCCAAGGCGCCGATTTTTCGGCCCAACTCGGCGATATGCTCATCGGGCACATTCCATACAGACATGCCGTTCGCTTGATAGCCCAGCGCGTAGTGATTGGGCACCGCGCCGATGCGGCGCACGATGCCGCAATCCAACATGCGTTGCAGGCGCTGCATCACTTCTTCGCCGCCGATGCCGAGCTGCTCGCCAATGGCGTGGTAAGGGCGTGCCACTCGTGGCAGGCCGGCTTGGGTGGCTTTGATCAACTGCCGATCGCTTGCATCCAGCAGCGGCGCTTGCAATTGCTTGATGTCGGCGCGCCGGTTCATGCTTCGAACCTCAGCCCGACAAAGAACTCTTCCAGCTTGGGCATGTTGTAGACGGGGTAGCCGGTTTGCTGCTCGATCTCTTCGATCACGCCGGCGACCCGATCCGGGGTTTCGGTGCCGAGGACAAACCACATATTGAAGTCATGATCGCGCGCATAGTTGTGCGCGACTTCCGGAAAGCGGTTCACGATGTCCGTTACGCGCTCGAAATCGGTGTCAGGGATTTTCATGGCCGCGAGGCTGAAGGCGCCCCCCATGCGTTCGGCGTGAAACATGGGGCCGAAGCGGGTGAGCACGTTGTTTTCGAGCATCGCATCGATGCGCCGCATCAATTCGTCCTCGGTAGAACCGAGTTGCGCGGCCGCTTCGGCGTAAGGCCGCTCACTGAGCGGAAAGCCGCCTTGCAGCGCATTGATGATGCGGCGGTCGAGCGGATCCATCAGGGCTCCGCAAGCACCGGGGCGGGGAAGTACGCCGCCCCCCGCTGCTTGAAGCGGCGCTTGCTGAATAAGACTTCGTGCGGCAAATCTTCCAGCCCGCAGGATTGAATCATGTGCGTGAGATGCGCCAGCACTTCATCGCGGCTCTTGCCGTGGATCATGCAGTAAAGATTGTAGCGCCACTGCGGCAGACGGCGCGGGCGACGGTAGCACAGGGTGACGAATTCGAAATTGGCCAGGCAGGGCCCAAGCTGGTCTACTTGAGTATCCGCTACATCCCACACCACCATGGCGTTGGCGGCAATGCCGAGCTCGTGGTGGCGTACTACGACGCCGAAACGTTTAATAATCCCGGCGTGCTGCAATGCCGCAAGCCGCTCCAGCACGGCTTGTTCCGAGATGCCGATGCGCGCTGCGATGTCTGCATAGGGGTGGGGTGCGATCGGCAGCCCATCCTGAATGGCCGCAAGCAGGCGCAGATCAAGCGCATCCGCTTGGTAGGGCGTTTCGAGTTTGCGTGGCGTGGTCAAGTCCATTTGAGTTCAAACCCCAAGTCGATATGGAAATCCCGCTCCAGCGGAAACGAGTGCACGGCATAGCCGGTTTGCGCCGCGATATTGGTCAGCACCTGCGCCCGATGCAAGGCATTGCGCGCGGTAATCACAAACCAGAGATTGATCGCGTGCTCGCGTTCGTAATTGTGGTTCACCTCCGGGAAGGCGCTGACGATGGCGGCTATCCGCTCCAGCTCCTCTGTCGGCGCCTGGATCGCGGCGAGCGTGCTGACGCCGATGGTGTTGGGCCGCACCACCGCCCCGATGCGGCTGATCGCCCCCGACGCTTTCAGGGCTTGCAAGCGCGTGAGGACTTCATCTTCGGTGATGCCCAATTCGTGCGCGATATCCGCATACGGCGCGGCACTCAACGGAAAACCGTGCTGGTAGTCGTTGAGCAGACGCTGGTCGATGTTGTTCATAAGCCGATCCGATGCGCGCGATAGGTGAAGAAGATGCCGCTGGGTTTCGCGGCGGGAATCGATGCGATGCGCTGGAAGGTCTCCGTGTCGTAGACGTCCACCCGGTCATCGTCGCGCACCGAAAGCCAAACTTGCTCGCCGCGCGGCGTGAATTCCATGTGCAAAATGGCTTTGCCCGGGTGCAAGGTCTGGATGATTTGATGGGTGAGCACATCGATCACTTGCACCGTGTCATTGTGCGGCGGCGCATAGTTGACCCAAATATGCCGGCCATCCGGGCGCGCTACGACGAATACCGGCTGACCCGCGACGGGGATGTGCGCTTTATCGAGCCAGGTATGGGTGTCGATCACGATCACCTCGTGCCGGCCCACCGCGGGAACATAGGCACTGGTTTGCGACATGGCCCAATTATCCAGATGGGGCATTTTGTAAACCGGCAGCGGCTGCGAGCCCTTGCCATAAGCTGCCGCGACGCGTTTGACGCCAGCGGATTCATTCCATAAATCGAGCAGGGCCAGACCATCTTCACCGAACAGACCGGCAACATAATGGCGGCCATCCCGCGTCACCGTGCCATCGTAGGGTTGGCGTCCTATGTTGAGATGTTTGTGCAGGACCGGCTGGCGCGGATCGCGCACATCGGCCACCCAAATTTCGCCGGCTTCGAATAAGGAAAACACGAAGCGGTTGCCGGGGGCATCCACCAAGCCGACTACCTTGGAGTGTTTGCCTGCACGATCGACCGCAGGTATTTCGGAGATTAAATCGAGCGTGGCGGCATCGAACAGTTTGACGCCGCCCGGTTCGTAATTGGAGGTAGCGACAATCTTTCCGTCTTGAGAAATGGCGCCGCCAATTGAATTGCCAGCTTGAATGATGCGCTTCTCAATCCGTGCATTGAGTAAATCGATTTTAGTCAGGCCGCCATCGCGGCCAAACACATAAGCGTAGCGCGCATCGCGCGAATACACCGCGGAGGCATGGGACAAGTCGCCTAAGCCTGAAATCTTCGCCAGCGAACGCTGGTGCGTGGTGTCGACGATTTGTACGCTGCCATCGGCGCGTTCGATGATGATGCCGAGATCACCCGTAGCGCGGAGTTGGGGGGTGACACAGCCGTATAGCATGGCCACACAGAGCAATATGCTTGCTGCAGCCAGTTTTGTAATTGATGTGCGCTTATCGACGCGCATTGATCTCGCCTTTTAACAGGACTTCAATCAGCCATTCCGCTTCCGACTCGGAGAGGAAAGGCGCCCACGGCGGCATGGGTGTGCCGGGGCGTCCTCGTAAAACAACTTCTCGCAACATGCTGGCGGGTTTGCCACGCAAGGCTTCGGGTGTCAGGGCTGGCCCCAATCCGCCTTTCATGGTCAACCCGTGGCAGGAACCACAGTCTTGCTTGAGTAAATTTAACAACGCCGCCTGACGTGTGCCGGAGATTTCCACCCCGGTACTTGCGGTAGCGGCCAAGCCGGTCATCCCAATCAGGATGATTCGGCTTAGCCGCTGCCTAATGCGCGAGTTGGCGCGCATCCAAGCTTTTAGTAAACGTCGTGCTGCGTGTTATAGACGTTGAATTTGCCGGTCGGCGTGACCAAGCGCTTGTCCTTGATCACGGCTTTCAGCTTGCGCGTCTTGTCGTCGATCACGACGATGGCCGATTCCTGGGTCTTGCCGTTCCAAACCGAGAACCAGACCTCGTCACCCGCCTTGTTGTACTCCGGCTGAACCACGCGCTTCGCCCCTTCTCCCAGTTTCGCCATCTCCGCGATTTTGACCACTTCGAAGGGTTTGTCGAGGTTCTTCAGGTCGAACACCGCGATTGACTGGCTGATGCCAGCATCCGGGTTGAGCGGCGTATCCACCCACAGGTTCTTCGATTTCGGGTGGGTCTTGAGGAACAGCGAACCACTGCCTTGGGCCTTGAGTGTGCGTACCACGTTCCAGGCCTGTTTGGGGTGCTTCACCGGATCGGTGCCGATCAGCACCACGGTTTCGTCGCCCAGATGGCTGGTGGCCCACACCGGACCAAACTTCGGATCATTGAAGTTCGCGCCGCGGCCTGGATGCGGAATCTTGCCCACGCCTTCCTTCACCAGCTTGACCAGCTTATCTTCCTTGGCATCCACCACCGCGATGGTATTGCGCTGGTTGGCCGCCACCATGAAGTAGCGCTTGCTGGCATCCCAGCCGCCGTCATGCAGGAAGCGCTCGGTGCCGATGGTGGTGACCTTGAGGTTGTTGATGTCGGAGTAGTCCACCATCAGGGTCTGGCCGGTCTCCTTCACGTTCACCACGAATTCGGGCTTGAAGTGCGAGGCCACGATCGAGGCGACGCGCGGCTCGGGGTGATACTCCTGCGTGTCCACCGTGTAGCCGCGCGTGGCGACGATTTTGAGCGGTTCGAGCGTGTCGCCGTTCATGATCGTGAACTGCGGTGGCCAGTAGGTGCCGGCGATCGCATACTTGTCTTCGTAACCCTTGTACTTGGAGGTGTCCACCGAGCGTGCTTCGAGCCCGGTCTTGATCACGGCGACGTTGTCCGGCGTCTTCATCCACAGGTCGATCAGATTAACCTGGGCATCGCGGCCGATCACATACAGATAGCGTCCCGAGTGCGACAGGCGCGAGATGTGCACGGCGTAGCCGGTCTTGACGATGGTGATGATCTTCTTGCTGTCGCCGTCGATCAGCGCCACTTCGCCGCTGTCGCGCAGCGTGACCGAGAATATGTTGCTCAGGTTGTAATTGTTTTCCTGCTTCTTCGGCCTGGCTTCCGGCGGCACCAACACCTTCCAACTGGCCTTCATCTCCTTCATGCCATACTCGGGGGGCGTGGGCGGTTCATGCTGCAGGAACTTGGCCATGAGGTTCACGTCGGCATCCGAAAGTTCGCCGCCGGTGCCGAAGTTCGGCATGCCGCCGGGGGAGCCGTAATTGATGAATACCTTGAGGTAATCCGTGCCGCGCGGCAGCGTGATGTCCGGGGTCAGCGGTTTGCCGGTGGCGCCTTTGCGCAACACGCCGTGGCAGCCGGCGCAGCGCTCGAAATAAATCTGTTTGGCGCGCGTGAATTCTGCCGTGGTGAGCGGGGGCGCCTTGGGGGTGATGGTTTCCTTGGCTTCTTCCGGCTTGATGGGAACGGGCGCGCCTTTGTAGCGCATTTCCGTCTCAGGGGTGCCGGGGTGCCCCGAGGGTTTTTCTGCGGCGACTGCCATTTGGACGGTGCCAATCAGCGCGATGCTGGTGGCGAGGACTGCTAATTTTGCTTTCATCTCGGTGCCTCCTCAGTTAATAAGAAAAAAATACCTAAATATCCTGATATGTTAATTATTCATTAAACAGCGGGAAATCTTCCTTGATTTAGATCAATTGCAATCTGATTCACTTTGCTCTTCATAGAACATGCCAAGCGTAAACGCAAGCAGAATTGCCGTTGTTTTAACGTTGCGTGTCATCTTGCACGTGAACAGGGATGG